>JAAZVO010000134.1 GCA_018623405.1 Crocinitomicaceae bacterium | reverse complement strand
TGTATTAATTAGAATAGAAATAGCCTTGGCATCACTGGAGAAAAAGCTCCCCACCATTTCTTCAGATTGAAATATTCTTATTGAATCTTTAGGGAATAATTCGGGCTTGTTAAGATGTATGTAGGGTACTTCAATTAACCCAAATGGACCTACAATTGGCATCTTTATTCTTGTAGGCGATTGAACATTTGTAACGTAAGGTAAAGTAGCCAATGAATCGGTAAGCCTATCAACTTCTTTTAGAAAATCTTGATTGAATATAGATGTGCTTCGTTCAATACCAACTAAAATAAATTCGGTATCAGGAGCAAACCTTTCTCTATACTCCAAAAAGAAATCGAGGTCTTTATCTCCTTGCGGAAAAAACTTCTCGAAATCGTAGTTAAAAAGTAAGTTAGGTAGTTGGAATACTGCAAATAAGGTTAGCAGTGCCAACATCAGCAAAGTTCTTTTGGCTAACTTTTTCTCTTTCATTGGCTACATAACAACCTAACTTGGCGGTAGTTCTCTAAACGTTGCATCTTTTTCATCAAAATAAAAAACCCCCGAAGGTTAGTTCGGGGGTTTCAAAAGTAATCGCTAATTAGGATTATTTTTTATCATCTGTAACTTCTTCGAAATCAACGTCAGTTACTTCATCATCGGCACCTTTAGCATCATTGCCTCCTGCAGCCGCGTTCGGATCTGCACCTGGTTGACCTTGAGCTTGTTGCTGAGCATTATACATTTCTTGAGAAGCCGCTTGGAAAACAGTATTTAGCTTTTCCATTGAAGCATCAATAGCTGCAATATCTTGACTTTGATGTGCCTTTTTCAACTCTTCTAAAGCATCTTCAATTGGCTTTTTCTTATCTGCAGGAATTTTATCACCAAACTCTTTTAATTGCTTATCTGTTTGGAAAATTAAATTATCTGCAGCGTTTAATTTATCTACTTTTTCTCTAGCTTTTTTGTCGGTATCTGCATTAGCCTCAGCTTCTTTTTTCATTTTTTCAATCTCGTCTTGAGAAAGACCTGTAGAAGCCTCAATTCTAATACTTTGCTCTTTATTTGTAGCCTTATCTTTTGCCGATACATTTAAAATACCATTGGCATCAATATCAAAAGTAACTTCAATTTGAGGTACACCTCTTGGTGCAGGTGGAATTCCATCTAAGTGAAACCTTCCAATAGTTCTGTTTTGGTTTGCCATTGGTCTTTCACCTTGCAACACATGGATTTCTACCGATGGCTGATTGTCTGATGCAGTAGAGAAAGTTTCTGACTTTTTTGTTGGAATGGTAGTATTTGCCTCAATTAATTTAGTCATTACACCTCCCATAGTTTCAATTCCTAATGAAAGAGGAGTAACATCTAACAACAATAAATCTTTTACCTCACCGGTTAAAACACCACCTTGAATTGCTGCACCAATTGCAACTACCTCATCAGGGTTAACTCCTTTAGATGGCTCTTTTCCGAAGAATTTTTTAACTGCTTCTTGAATTGCAGGAATTCTTGTAGAACCGCCAACTAAAATAACCTCATCAATATCACTTGGCTTCATTCCTGCTTTTTCTAATGCAGATTTTGCAGGTTCAATAGTTCTTTGGATAAGGCTGTCTGCTAATTGCTCGAATTTAGCTCTTGACAATGTTCTAACTAAGTGTTTTGGAACACCATCTACCGGCATAATATAAGGAAGGTTAATTTCTGTAGAAGTAGAGCTAGACAATTCGATTTTAGCTTTTTCTGCAGCTTCTTTTAACCTTTGAAGCGCCATTGGGTCTTTTCTTAAGTCAATATTTTCATCTGCCTTAAATTCATCTGCCAACCAATCAATAATTACATTGTCAAAGTCATCTCCACCTAGGTGAGTATCACCATCAGTTGATTTTACTTCAAAAACACCATCACCTAATTCTAAAACAGAAACGTCGTGTGTTCCACCACCACAATCGAAAACAGCAATTTTTAAATCAGAACCCTTTTTATCCATACCATAAGCCAAAGAAGCTGCTGTTGGCTCATTAATAATTCTTTTAACTTTTAAACCAGCAATTTCACCTGCTTCTTTGGTTGCTTGCCTTTGGGAATCGTTAAAATATGCAGGTACTGTAATAACTGCCTCGGTAACTTCATGACCTAAATAATCTTCAGCAGTTTTCTTCATTTTTTGAAGAACCATTGCTGAGATTTCTTGCGCAGTATAGTTTCTATCGTCAATTTTTACTTTTGGTAAGTTCTTATCATTAACAATCTTATAAGAAACTCTAGAGTCTTCTCCTTGAATTTCAGCATAAGATAAACCCATAAATCTCTTAATAGAATTAATAGTTTTTTCAGGATTCGTTATCGCTTGTCTTTTGGCAGGATCTCCAATTTTTCTTTCACCATCTTTTACAAATCCAACAATTGATGGAGTTGTTCTTTTTCCCTCACTGTTTGCAATTACAACAGGCTCGTTACCTTCCATAACTGCTACACATGAGTTGGTTGTTCCTAAATCAATTCCTATTATTTTACTCATTTGTATATGTTTAAATATTCTTTTTTTCTGACAAGCGGTTAGTCAATCACTATGCCATCACCCTATTTACTTGCAAATAGGTGAAAGTATGACACAAAAAAGAGGGATAAATATTTAATTATGACAGAACGTCAGAATCAATTGCAGAATGGTTGTCCGTTTAAAAAGCCTTTTTCAGTAATGCCACTTACTTGTGCTTTTTCATCATCATCTAAAAGTGAAATTTCACCTTCAAACATAATTTCTAAAGACTCTTGATTAAGGTTAAAACCATCAACTCCACCTGAAAAATCCTCAATGGTATTAAAAGTAGTTCTCGCAGAAAAAATTCCTAATCCATTTTCGAAATTGGTGTATGGGGGTCTTTCTTGAAAAACTGCGCTAGTTGGTGCGTTTACTTCCATATAATAATACAAGTCTTCACCTGCATTAACCACATCAAAAAATATGATTCCAGGAACACGGTGGTCAATATTTGGAGTTTCATCAGCATCAGGAATTTCACTAACAATTCTTGAATAAAAAGTACCCTCAACCAACCTAAAAGCTAGCTCTTTGGGATTTTCAGGATCTAAAATAACTTTTGAACCTAGCTCGTACCTAATTGTGTCAATATCATAAGAGCCATCTAAAAACTTAGTGCAATACGTAAAATACATATTTACCTCAGTTCTTTTTCCGTTTGTGGGTGGAACAACTGCAACCTCCAAATCTGTAAGATCACCATTTGAGGCGAAACTAATTATACCCGGTGGCCTAAACCTTTGCCAAGTTACATCTTGAAAAACGTTAGTATTCTGAATTAAGCCAATAGTAGCTACTGCAGGTTCATCTCCTCCAATATCAACAGTTAATCTGTATTGACTTGAAGCGTTTAAGTTAGGTTCTATAAAATAATAAATCTTTTGATCAGGGTAGTAAAAGTCGCCTGCTTCTTTTGTAGATACAATAGTATCTTGAAGTGAATATGTTTTTACAACATTGCCATCAATTAGCTCTTCTACAAAAATAGATTGCACATCAACTTCGGATGAATCTCTGACTTTGGCCATTTCATTGGCATCCAAATCACCGTTAAATAACTTAGTAACTTTAACAAAGTGGTAGGATTCGTTTTGATCTAACAAGCAATAAGAAACAGGAATTTTTTGATATGGGGCTTTTACATCTAAATCTGTTTCGCAACCTAAGAAAAAAATAACCGCCAAAAAAAAGAAAAGCTTTTTCATGTATGAGGAATAAGTCGGCAAATTTATGATTAATGCTTTGCCATACCGTAAATAAACAATATCAATTACTATTGCAATAGTAATTACCCTAATATTAAACAATTACATTTTGCCTTTTGGTTTATTAAAAGGATAAAAAATTTGCTAAATGGATAAAGAACTAAGCCCCGTAGGAAGTCAGGTTAAAAAAATAACCACTCATGTATTAAAGGCAATGAAACATGCCGGCGAAAAGATTTCTATGCTTACCGCCTATGATTACTCTATGGCCCAAATTATTGATCAGGCCGGTATTGATATTATTTTAGTTGGTGACAGTGCCTCTAACGTTATGGCTGGACATGAAACCACCTTGCCAATTACTCTTGATCAGATGATTTATCATGCAGCATCAGTTATTAGGGGAGTAAAAAACTCTTTAGTGGTAGTAGATTTACCTTTTGGAAGTTACCAAGGTAACTCTAAAGAGGCTTTAACTTCTGCCATTAGAATAATGAAAGAGGCGGGAGCACATTCCGTGAAATTAGAGGGTGGTAAAGAAATTAAAGAGTCTATAGAAAGAATTATTTCTGCCGGAATACCGGTTATGGGTCATTTAGGATTAACCCCTCAATCAATCTATAAATTTGGAACTTATGCTGTAAGGGCAAAAGAGGAAGAAGAAGAAAATAAATTAAAAGAAGATGCTAAAATTTTAGAAGAAGCAGGCTGCTTTGCAATTGTTTTAGAAAAGATTCCTGCAAAATTGGCAAAAGAGGTTGCGGCATCGGTAGAAATACCTGTAATTGGAATTGGAGCAGGAAACGGTGTTGATGGACAAGTTTTAGTATTACACGACATGTTGGGCATTACTCAAGAGTTTTCTCCAAGGTTTTTAAGAAGGTATAACAACTTACACGAACAAATTACTCAATCTGTTCAAGCATACATTAAGGATATAAAAAGCAAAGATTTCCCTAACGAGAATGAACAATATTAATTTGTGAATTCGCTTGAGAACCGAGTTGTTTTTGAAGACAACCACTTATTGATTTTCAATAAATTACCTGGTGAAATTGTACAAGGTGATAAAACCGGAGATATACCTTTAGTAGATACCTTAAAAGGTTATTTAAAATCAAAATACAATAAACCCGGAAATGTATTTCTTGGTCTTACCCACAGATTAGATAGACCTACAAGTGGGTTGGTAATTTTTGCCAAAACAAGCAAAGCGCTTTCAAGGGTAAACGACCAACTTAAAAACAGAGAAGTTAAGAAAACCTATTGGGCAGTAACAGAAAAAGCACTACCTGCCCCTTCAGGAAAATTAGTTGATTACCTAAAAAAGAATAATCAACAAAACAAATCTTATGTTTTTCCAAATGCTGTAAAAGATGCGAAAAAGGCAATCTTAAACTTTCAATTATTAGGTAATTCGGATCGATACCATTTATATGAAGTTGATTTAGAAACCGGAAGACATCATCAAATTAGGGTTCAATTGTCGGCAAGAGGTGCATCTATTAAAGGAGATGTAAAGTATGGTGCCAAAAGACCAAATAAAGATGGCTCAATACATTTACATGCCCGTAGTTTAAAGTTTATTCACCCGGTAAAAAAAGAACCTATTTCAATAACTGCCACACCGCCAAATGATGCCGTTTGGAATCATTTTACGAATTTATTTTCTTCTTAAAAATGGATGTTTTTCCGGTCTTTGAGGAGCAATATTTTTTGTTTTGAAGGTAAAGGTTAAACTAAATATCAAACCTAAATAAGCATCTCGGTTTTTTGGGTTTCCTCTAATGGCACCTGTAGTTGTCCAACCGGGATTACTACCATCAGACCTATCTGCCAAAGCTGCAGCAACCTCTCCGTTATATTCAAGAATTAAATCGTTATTAAAATAAAAACCCGAAACATCATCAAGGTAATCTGTTAGGGTAAAGTAGTAAGAAAACTCAGCTCCAAATTTTAAATTGAAAGGCAACCTTAAGTAGCTCCGATACCTGTAGGTGCCGAAATGGGAAGTAAACTATATTTAGGTGGGTTTCCGGGTATTCCTTGCCCCTCAGTACCTAGTGGGCGCAACTCAACCAAAGTACCATTATAATCTGCTTTTGGGTTAAAATAAAAACCTCCAATACCTCCAAAAATATAAAGCCCTAAAGGGTTTGATGCAGTACCTTTTGCTCCTTTGATATTGTAAATATGTCCGGGCCTAGACCTTAAAATATGGTACTCGTAGCTAATTGAATAAGAAAATATTTTTGATTGGAAACTTAAATTTCTGTTATTGCGCTGTGGTTGAGCAGTAAGTACATCTGAGCCTGAAATATTTCCGTAAAAAAAACGCTGACTCAATGCGCCTTTTGGCGAAATATTGTACCTATGAGTACCTTCAAATGATTGTTTAAATTGAGAGAATTCTAAATCGAATAAAAAAACTTTTACCCCTTTGCGGTCTAATCCACCAAGGTCTCCCATATAATTTGAAATACCTGCACCTAGAGAAACCTCATGACGAAACCTTCTCCAATTTTTGGTAGCATCAAAGAATTGCGCTAGCAATGTGGAAGAAATAAAAATGAAGAAGATTAAAAAAAGGTGCTTTTTCATAAATAAGGATCTACATCAATTACTACACCATTTAAAGGAAACTTTTGTTCGTTTATTGTGCGCTCTTTTATTTCGACTATTCGTTTTTTATAAATGTGAAGTTCTTTAGATGTAGGGCACTTTATTAAAATGTTTTGTATGTATTTCAATCTAATCCTTGAAACAAGAGGAAACTCAGGTCCAACTAGATTATCTTTAAACACTACCCTTAATGCAGATGCCAAAATATTGGCAAACTGCTCTACCTGAGTTTTATCTTTATGCTTAATTGAAATTTTAATCAATCTAGAGTAAGGAGGATAGAAAAACCGCTTGCGTTCTCTTAGATGTAATTTACTAAAGTCTTCAAAGTTACCTTCCATTACTTTTTGAATTACAAAGTGGTAAGGATTGGAAGATTGAATAACAACCTTTCCTCTTTCACCAAACCGCCCTGCCCTTCCTGCAACTTGAGTCATTAATTGAAAAGCACGTTCATGTGCTCTAAAATCTGGAAAAGAGATCATTCCATCAGCATCTAATACCCCTACTAAGCCAACGTTTTTAAAATCTAAGCCTTTTGATACCATTTGTGTTCCGATAAGCACATCTACCTCACCATCTTCAAACTCAGCAATAATACGTTCATAAGAAGCTCTTGTTTTGGTGGTATCTAAATCCATCCTCCTAATTTTTATGTCAGGAAAAAAAATAGAGAGTTCCTCCTCTATTTTCTCTGTACCAAACCCAACAGTTCGCAATTGAATAGAATTGCATTTTGGGCAATTTTGGGGAACTTCTTTAGCAAAACCGCAATAATGGCATTTAATTAAATTAATA
>JAAZVO010000133.1 GCA_018623405.1 Crocinitomicaceae bacterium | reverse complement strand
CTCCTTTTAAATAGGCTACTTCTTGCTCATAAACTTTAATACCTGCTGTATTAAACATTTGTAATGATGCTTCGCCGTTATAAGCTGAATTAAAGCCCATATTTATAATACCCGTACTTGGATTTGGATAAACAGTTAGCACATTACATTTCGATACCTGAACAAATACAGAATCATACCCTGAGCATCCAAGATCATTTACAACTTCTAAACTTAGGTATTGGCCTCCAATCTTAAGAATGTCAGAAGTAATTGTGGCAACAGTATCGGTTGAGCCTCCCTCCCATTTATAGGCTGAATAATTTTGATTTAAAGTAGTAATATTAAAGGATGCGTTGTCACAAATAAAAACGCTATCGGTAGATATTAAAGGTTTTGGAGCATCCTCAACTGTTATTGTAGCAATTCTTGTATTCGTGCAACCCGATGGAACCGTAACTGTATAGGAATGGAAAAATATTCCTATTCCGGTTTGAGTAGGGTCAAACTGATTTCCTGAAATACCACCACCTTCATAAACTCCACCGGCAGGTGAAGCATTATTTAAGGTTACAATGCCATTAAAAAGACAAACTCTCCCAACATCTTCAATATCAATTTTGGGTAAAGAATCTACTTGAATGCTTGAAGTATCGGTATTAGTGCAACCACTCGCATTTGTATAAGTGTAAACAATATCCCATGTCCCAAAGCCCACACTTGCGTTAAAGGTTGAGTTATAAACCCCAATTCCTGTATAGGTACCGCCTTTCGGAGTTGCAGTATTCAAAGGTAAAATTGTATCATGTGAACATAATGTTGGAAGGTTTGGAAAACTTACTGCAGGCACAGGGCCAACATTTAAGTTTCTTTGAGCAGAATCAACACAACCTGAACTTCCTACTACTGTATATTTTATTAAATAAGTTCCAACTCCTAATTGAGGGTCAAATTTACCATTTGCCACTCCAGGACCAGAATATGTACCACCTGAGGGTTTGCCTTGGGTTAAAACTAAAGAGTCTTGGCCTTCACAAACATCAGGAAAAGCTTGAATAGTAGCGGTGGGTTTTGGCAAAAAAGCTGCTCTCAAAGCTTTTGAGGTGTCTTCACATCCATCAAAATTTACAATAACCTTATAATTTCCGGGATTGTATACAGATAAAGTATTGTTATTTTCTCCTGAAATTATTTGATTATTTCTTAGCCATTTGTAAGATTTATTTGGAGCATTTGACGAAGAAAAAGTAACAGAATCCCCTTTGCAAACTGTATCGTTAGTTAGATATGAAATTGGGGCCGGTACTTTTCCTATACAATCTCTCATCTTAGCAATGAAAAAGTCGTTCTTTCCATTGGTATTCAAACTTCCATAAGGGTCAAATAAGGTTGTACCAATAAAATTGCCGGCAACAGCAATCTGATCATCATCAATAAAATCAACAGCAGTAACAGATTGATTACTATTTACATCAAAAACTCTTCTTTTTAACAAATTATTGGATGAATCTACTAACAAAACATAGCCTGTAAGCTTAAAATTCACGAAAGCTTTACCCTTTATGATAGGATTATCATTAACATAACCAGCAATTGCAATTTTTTTATTTGGCGAGATGGAAACGGTGCTAACCTCATCTGTTTGGGAACCACCAAGCTTTTCTAACTCAAGCACTGTACCTGAAGTATCTGCTATAGCATAGAATGCATCTGTATTTAACGCCGATGAAATTGTTTGACCACTAATAGTTAAGTTTAATCTAAAGTAACCCCCATAAACCAAGGTATTATTTAAAACATCAACAGAATTGATTCCTTCATGCTCTGCTCCACCGTATCTATTTAACCATATTCTATTTCCTGATGAATTTAATTTAGCTAGGAATATATCTGTTTTTGCATTGGCATTTATTGTAACTCCATCTAGGGTTAGGGAGTTTCTAAAGCTACCTCCAATGTAAATATTTCCTTGCCCATCTACAGCAATATCATTTAGGTTAGAGCTGGCACCAACCATAATAGGTTTAAACCAATTAAGGTTTCCTGTTTTTGAAATACTTAAAACAAAAGGCATTTTAATTTGTGGGTCTCCACTGTATTTAGTGCCTGCAACCACAATATCTCCATAATAAAAGCCCGAAGCAATTAAATTAGTTCCTTGCTCTGCAATAGAGGTAATTTCATGTTGGCCATTTGCAAACGTAGAATCTGCTGTGAATACCCAATTCGAAACTCCTAATGTATCATGAGCTGAGATAAAAAATGATTTTCCAAAGTGATTAGTTTGTAAGGCTCCTATGAAAATAGGGGCTTCAACACCTCCGCCCCAAAAAACACTCCCTGAGTTATCAGCTAAAACAGCGTTAGCAACATCATCGCCTGTGCCACCAGCTGGGATAATTAACCTTAAATCGCCATTATTGGCAAATTTCATTAGAAATGCGTCTTGCCCGCCCGCCACTTGAAACGAATCGTTTTGTATCCTAACAAAATCTGCACTTGCATTGGCAATACCAACCATAAAAATGCTACCGGCATCATTAGTTGAAACTTGCCTTGCAAAGTCGTTTTCTATTCCACCACCACCATCAGTCCAAGAAAAAAATTGGGCAAATGATAATGTAGGTGCAAGAGAAATTAAAATGAAAATAAACCTCAGGAGGTTTCGCATATTCGTAATTTGGCAATAAAAATAGAAAAAGCGCATGAACTAATTGATGAAGGCTAGTTTTTGGACAAATTATGTAAAATTAATTTGAGTTAAAACCCATTAATTAAAAAACTAATTTTCAGGTATTTATGTACTTTTTTAGCAAAATCATGATTTTAATCATTTAAGATTTAACTAAGTTATGTGAATAATTATTTCCAAAGCTCAAGATCAATTTGTGGATATATGGCCGCTAATTGCTTATTGGAGGATTTAAATTCATTTTTCAATCGTTGTAGATACTCCTTCTCATCTGCTGTAATAGCGGGAGCTTTAGAAGAGTTAATAGCCAAATAGAATGGCACAAATATTTTTTCTTGTAGCCACTGAGGAACATAAGGTTGAATTTTTAGACCCAGCCTATGCAATTTATGATTTTTCATACTTCGAGTTTCATTTCTTTTAAAAAAATCGAAGTTGTTATAGAATGATTCGTCAATAGCAAGATCAAGAGCAACCTGTTTCATAAAGCTAACCTTGTCTTTTTGCATTTTTTCAAATTGGTAAACAAGAATGTTTTCTTTTCCGAATTTTTCATCCCATCGTTTTATTACCTCCAAATAGTTTGATTGAGCTAATGGGTTTGCTTCTAAGACATTATTATTTCTTTCCCCAATATAGGTTTCGAAACTCACATTTTTTTCAACTTGTCCTAATCTGTATTTATTGAATTTAAAAAGTGAATAAATTCGGCTAGATTGCTCCCTTAGTAGAATAATAATTTTGGGTGGACTTGGAAATTTTGAAAGTTCAACCAGAGGATTATTCAAGAAAATGTATTGTGCAGTAGCTTCTAAAATTATTTTTTCCTGAGCATAATGACTCCAAAAATCAGGGTATTTAGAAAGTCCATGCTTAATAAAATTTGCATTTTTATTAAATCTAGGATGTACCCTATCATGAAAATAAAACGTCTCTTTTACCCTAGAGCCACAAACTTCGGGATGAGCATTCAACCAAAAGAATAATGAGCTAGTTCCACTTTTTGGTGCTCCAATGATTACTGTATTTGGTAAAATCATTCCTTTGTGAAAATTTCGGCATAGTTAATAAATAAACCATTTCGCCGTTTTTTTACCATTTATGGGAATAATTGCAAGGCAAGGCGCTAAATCCACTGTAGTAATCATGTTTGGAATGGTGCTAGGTTATTTAATTAACCTAGTAGTTTATCCTTTTTGCCTGAACCCTGAAGAAATTGGTTTGGTAAGGGTTTTAATTAGCGCCGGGACTATGTATGCTACCTTTTTGCCTTTTGGTAGTAATAATGCCCTTATTAAATATTACCCTGAATATAAAAATCCAAAAAATGGACATAATGGTTTGTTTTCAGTAGTTTTAGGAACAGGAATAGTTACCGGAATTATCGCCTTAATTATTCTATTTCTGTCTCAAGGTTGGCTTTACGAATTATATGGTTCTCAAATGGATTCTTTTAGCCATTTCACTTTGCATTTAGCGATCTTAATGGTTATTATATCGTTTACAAACATCCTGCAGGATTATTGTAAATCGCTATTGAGAATTGCATTTCCATTTTTCTTAAAACAAGTTTTACAAAGAGTTTTTATAGCAACAGCTACAATAATTTACTTCTTAGGTTTTACAACCCTTACAGAGTTCATAATGTCTATTGAATTGGCTTATTTCTTGGTTTTAATTGGTCACCTATTTTACATGATAAAATTAGGTGCTGTTAGAATAAAGTTTGGCTCACCCTTTAAAAGTAAAATGGAGCGAAATGGATTTTTCAAGTTTAGCTCATTTGCAGTTCTATCAGGACTCAGCATGATTTTACTTGATAATATTGATATTTTAATGCTTGGGGCTTTATCAGGATTAGGAACTTCAGGAGTTTACAGTATTTCATTTTTTATTGCCCAGGTGGTAGATGTGCCAAGAAGAGCAGTTATGAGAATTTCCACACCAGTTGTTTCTGAAGCTTTTAAAAAGAATGATTTTAATAAAGTTAAATTGCTGTATCAAAAATCTTCATTAAATGCATTTTTTACTGGCTCGATTTTGTTTCTTTTGATTTGGACCAACATTGACTCTATATTCTCTATCATGCCAAAAGGCGAAATCTACAGCGCAGGAAAAAATGTGGTAATAATTTTAGGCTTAGCAAGATTAGTTGACATTATGTTTGGCATTAATGGTGAAATATTAATGATGTCAAAATTCTATAGACTTAATGCATTTTTTGTTCTTATCCTAGTTATTTTAACATTTATCACAAATTTAATTTTGATTCCAAAATATGGTATTTCAGGAGCGGCTTATGGAACTGCGATTTCGATATTTATTTTTAATATTATTAAACATGTTTTTTTGATAAAGAAATTTGGGTTTTCCCCTTTTACATCTAACCTTGTTAAATTAGCTTTCATTTTTTTATTCATTTTAATCATTCAAGTAGTTATTCCTCAAACAAATAATATTTGGATAAATATTTTGATAAACTCTTTATTCGTAATTGTTTCTTTTGTATCTCTTTTCAAAATAGTGAAAGTGAAGACTGATTTAGTAGATCAGTTAACCTTAAAAATCTCAAAAATTATCCGAAATGGATCTTAAAAAAATCATTCCTCATGTTGTAGCGGTAACACTATTTATCGCTTTGCCATCTATATATAACAGTCCTGTTTTTAGTGGTAAGGTTTTGCGCTCCGGCGACCTTATTCACGGTATTGGAAACAACCAAGAACTTAAAGTATATAGAGCGGAAAATGGTGAGGAAGCATTGTGGAATTCAAGATTGTTTAGTGGAATGCCCTCCTTTCAAATGTCTATTCAACATTATGGAAACTTTGGAGAAAAACTAAATCGGTTTCTTGGCAATTTTGGTAAAGGCCCTATTTCTATTTTCTTTCTAATGTCTTTAAGTTTTTACATTTTATTGCTTTCATTTAAAGTAAACCCTTGGTTAGCTATGGCAATGAGTTTTGGCTTTACTTTTAGTAGCTTTAATGTAATTAGTATTGAGGCAGGCCATAACTGGAAAATTAGAACCTTAGCCTATACACCCGGTGTTTTAGCTGGAATAATTAAAATTTATAGAGGAAAGTATTTTCTAGGAGCGGGATTAACTGCCTTGTTTTTGAATTTACACCTTACTTCAAATCATTTTCAAATAACCTACTACCTGCTTTTAATGCTGCTTTTTTATGGCGGATTTAAAGCATTTGAAAGCTTTAAAAATAAAGAATTAAAAAAGTTTTTTATAAGTTCAGCAATAGTAGTTGGTGCTTCGATAATTGGTTTTGGACCAACAATTTCAAAGCTTTGGACAACTTATGAATATTCTCAAGAAACCATTAGAGGTGGAAACTCAGAATTGACTTTAAAAGAAGCTGAAAAAGACAATAAGAGTACAGGTTTAGATAAAGACTACGCTATGAGGTGGAGCTATTCACCGCTAGAATCGTTTACCCTAATTATTCCTCATTTTATGGGAGGTGCCTCAGGAGAAGAGCTAGGTGTAAACTCGAATATTGCAAAAGCAGGAATTCCAAAACAATTTTTAAAACAAATTCCAACGTATTGGGGCGAGCAGCCATTTACCTCAGGTCCCGTTTACATAGGAGCTGTTTTATTCTTCCTTTTCATTTTCGGAATGTTCATTTTGAAAGGAAATATACGTTGGTGGTTGCTAAGCTACAGCATTTTTGTGATTATCCTTTCTTGGGGTAGGCACTCTAGCTTTGTTTCAGACTTCATGTTTAATTACTTTCCACTATTTAATAAGTTCCGAACACCATCTATGGTGCTTTTGATGCTTTCTATTTCATTCCCTTTAATTTCTGCTTTAAGCATTCAGAAGCTTATTGACGAAAACCCAAGTAAAAAAGAAATTTTTAAAGCTTTAAAAATGAGCGCCATAATTTCTTTAGGGATTTTATTAGTATTCGGAATTTTTGGGAGTTTTAGCTATGATTTCTCAGGTAGCAGCGATGCTCAATTAAGACAAAGTGGTTGGCCTATGACAGATTTAATTAAAGACAGAGCACTTATGTTAAGGTCTGATGCTTATCGAAGCATACTGATTGTAATACTTACATTTTTGATTATCTATTTTTCTTTTATTAAAAAACTTAATAAGTTTTGGTTATCAGCAATTTGGGCAGGGACATACACTTTAATAATTCAAGCTTCTAATGGCTCTAATATTCAAGCAGCTTTAGCAATTCCTATCATGGGAATAATTATTTTCTCAACCAATGATTATAAAAAAATTCTAATTTCTTTATTAGGAATTTTGCTTGTTGCTGACCTTTGGATGGTTGATAAGCGATATTTGAATACTGATAATTATGTAAAAGATAGAGAGTTTGAAAGCATACATGCTCCAAATAATGCAGATAGGCAAATATTAGCTGATAAAGACCCACATTTTAGGGTTTTTAACGTTACTGTAAACCCATTTACCGATGCTAGAACATCATACTTCCATAAATCTTTAGGAGGTTACCATGCCGCTAAATTGCTCCG
>JAAZVO010000132.1 GCA_018623405.1 Crocinitomicaceae bacterium | reverse complement strand
AGGTTCTGATTTGCCAAATTCCTTTTATTTTCCGTTTTCAGGGGTTCATGCCCTCGAAAACCTGCAAAATATTTCATCTTCTATGATAATGCCATATGATGGGGAAGTAATTTCCGCAACTGTAAGAACAGATCAAAACCTTCCGTTTAATTTGTTGAAATTTTATAAAAACGGTGTTTATTCTAACTCAAATATTGGAAGTGGTTTATCCGCGGGAGTTTTTAATAAATCTAATTTTTCTGGAACAACAGCCCAAAAATCGTTTTCTAGAGGTGATCTTATTCAATTTAGATTTGAAACAATTGCTGCTTCATCAAGTCAGAAAATTTATATTTTAATTGAATTATCTTATGATAGGTAAGTAAAGTCGAGTTTTTACTCGCCTTTTTTGTTTGCAACTATTATCACCCTTTCCGAGGTATCCTCATTAAATGGGTTGAGGTAATAATCCCCGAAGGAGTATATAATATTGAAGTTGGAGGTTGAAATTAAATCAATCAGTTCGCGATAGTTAAATGCTGTTACTCGCTCTTCAAATTGAAATTGGTTTTGTTTATCTAAAACTTTAATTTTTTTTACAATTTCATGACCTTGAATAGATTTTGAAACTTTAAAATTTACATTGTTTATTTCAAGATTTTTTTCCGAGAAGCTATCTACTTTGATTTTTGTTGCATTCAAAAAGTCTAAAACAAAAATACCGTTTGGTTGAAGTGATTTATAGACGGATTGAATTACTTTTTGATTATCTAAAGGGTTAGAAAAATACCCGAAGCTGGTGAAAAGATTAAAAACATGTGTGAAATGGTTTTCATGAACAACTTCTCGCATGTCTCCTAATTGGAACTTTAGCCTTTTATTTTCAAACTGTTTGGCGTAGCCGATTTTTCTTTTTGATAGGTCTACACCAATTACATCAAACCCCAGTTTATTAAGGTTAATAGAATGTCTTCCTTTTCCGCAGGCAAGATCTAGTATTTTATGATTAGGTTTAATATTAAGCCGTTTGACCAAATTATAAATAAAATTAGCAGCTTCATTTTCATCGCGATGTTGATACAACATGTCGTAATAGGGAGAATCAAACCACTCTTCAAACCATTCCTTTTTTTCCATAAAAAAGCCCAACCTTTTTTGAGGTTGGGCTCGAAAATAACTTTTTATTTAAATGTTACATTTTCTTTTCTGCTTTAGTTGGTTCTGCCATTGGGGCAGGGGCATCATTCTTTTTTGAAGGATAAATCAATTTCATCTCATCAATAAGGTGAGACGCACCGGCGTATTTATCAATAATAAAAAGAGTGTACCTTACATCAACAGAAATAGTTCTTTGCAAATTGGGTTCAAATGCAATGTCTCCACTCATAGCTTCCCAGTTTCCATCAAAGGCGGTACCAATTAAATAGCCTTTGGCATTAATAACGGGGCTACCTGAGTTTCCTCCTGTGATATCATTGTTTGATAGGAAACAAACTACTAGGTCGCCATCTTTATCTGAGTATTTACCATAATCCTTATTTTTAATAAGCGTTTTTAATTTTTCAGGAACAATAAACTCAGGATTAGTTGGGTCTTCTTTTTCTAAAATTCCTTCTGCTGTGGTTACAAAGTCATATTTAACAGCATCTTGAGGATAGTAGTCAAATACATTTCCATAGGTAACCCTCATGGTTGAGTTTGCATCATCTGCAAAAACCTTGTTAGGGTACATTTTTCTTAAACCATCTACAAATAGCCTATCTGCTGTAGATTTTTTATCTCTAGCAGGTTTTAGCATTATCTGAAGGTCACTTAAGTAAAAACTATAGAAAGCTTCTGCTAACATGATGCCTGGGTCTTTAGACAATGTTTTAGCAGATGGATCATCTAAAAACTCCATTACACTTTCTTTATCAGATAAAAAGGATTTAGAAAAAACCTTTTCTGCCATTTTTTTGTAATCACCTTTGAATTTAGCTACATATTCATTGCATGCAGCCGGTTTGTATTTTGAGTCAATATCTGATTCATAAAATTCAATCATTGCTGCAAAAACTTCTTGATCAATTGGTTTGTAGTAATCTTTAAAGTGACCTTCAGCTGCAGCTTTCATTCTTGCTAAAGTACCCTCTAAAGCTTGTTTTTGAGCTTCAACCTTTTCTGTATCACCTTCTTTTTCTGCAGCTGTTAATGCTTCTAATTGTCCTTTTAATCTAGTAAAGCCAATTCCAAATCGAATCATTTCAATTCCGAAAATGGCTTCAAATAGATAGGTTTCAGCCAACTGAACTTCATCAAGAGTATTATAAGCATCTTGGTACATTGAGATTACCTCTCCGTATTTTTCTTTTCTACTTCCATCTTTGTCTACCCAAGACTCAAAATCATCTTCAATTTTTTTCTTTTTATCGTAAACTTTAAGTCTTTTTAAACCTTGAGTTTGACCAATAAAATACTTCCAATAATTACTTACTCTAGCGTGCTTTGAAGCATATTGAATTCTTACTTCATCGCTTTTTGCTTGATACTTTTCATAAATATCTAACTTTTCTCTTCTAATCTTAACTCTTGATGGTTGATCTTTCTCAATTGCTAGCTTAATTCCATAAGAAGTTAAAAATCTATCTGTAGAGCCAGGATATCCAAAAATCATCGCATAATCACCCTGATTAACTCCCTCTAATGAAATTGGTAAGAAGTGCTTTGGGGTATAAGGCTTGTTTGTTTCGCTGTATTCAGCAGGTTCGTTATCTTCTCCGGCATAAACCCTAAACATTGTAAAATCACCGGTGTGTCTTGGCCACATCCAGTTATCGGTATCACCACCAAATTTTCCAACTGAGGAAGGAGGAGCTCCAACCAACCTTACATCAGGAAAAGTTTTATAAACAAAAACATAAAACTCATTGCCTTTGAAAAAGCTTTTTACTGAGGCTTCAATATATTTTTCATCTCCTTCAATAGCAGACTCTATGCTATCTGCCAATTGTTGAATTACTTTATTTCTTTCATCAACCGACATTTCATCATTTAACTTGGCATTTATTACTGCTGAAACATCATCCATACTCTGCAAAAACGAAACTGAGAAACCTGCGGGTAACTCATCTTCCTTTTTCATGGCCCAAAAACCATCTGTTAAATAATCATTCTCAACAGTACTTTTTTCTTGAATTACACTATATCCACAGTGATGATTGGTAAGCATTAAGCCTTGGTTAGAGATTATTTCTCCTGTACAAAACCCTCCGCCTAGTCTAACTATAGCGTCTTTTAAGCTTGAGTTATTTACACTGTAGATTTCTTCAGGGGTAAGCTGTAGCCCCTTTTCTTTCATGTCTTTATAGTTCAACCTTTTTACAAACATGGGTAACCACATGCCTTCGTCTGCCTTGGTGGTTGAAGGGAATACCAAGGCAAATGCTAATAATCCAATAAGTAATTTTTTCATTCTTCGGTAATTTTTAAGAGGAACAAACATAGCGATTTACTTGTGGTAGAATTTACAATATTCAACACATGGATAAATTTGATTATTAACGGTAAAATGCCCGTTATCAAGTATTTGTAATTACATTTGAAGAAG
The DNA here is from genome assembly GCA_018623405.1 of Crocinitomicaceae bacterium. GTDB lineage: Bacteria > Bacteroidota > Bacteroidia > Flavobacteriales_G > Salibacteraceae > JAAZVO01. The sequence goes on along the minus strand of JAAZVO010000132.1, from coordinate 3,675 downwards.
TGATTTCTTTAAAAAAACATATTGATTCTCTTGGCGATAGTGAAGTAATTCTTTCTTTTTCGGGCAAATTAACCATTGATGTTATCAATCACTCTTTATTGTTGGTTGAAAAACGGCTGCTTGAAAGGAAAGTAAAAACAAGGTTTGTAAAAAAAATCTACAATGTTTTAGTTGAAGGACTTCAAAATATTTTTCATCACGGGGCCAAAGATGAAGATGACTCTATTCCTGCTTTATTTTCAGTTTCTTATGATTCAGAAAGTTTCAAAATAACCTTATGTAATTCCATAAAAAAAGAAATTGTAGAAAAGTTGAAAGTTAAGTTAGATGCAGTAAATCAAATGGATAAAAATGAAATAGTTGAAGAATACCGAAAGGTATTAGACAACGGAATAGTGAGTGAAAAAGGAGGTAGCGGATTAGGGTTTTTGGACATGAAGAGAAAAACAAAAAACAATATTGATTATAATTTTTTCAAAGACGAAAGACATATAAATTTCTTAGTTAATTTGACAATTGAAACTAACAATGAATAATTTAAAATTAGAACCTACAAATAAAACCCCATTAATTGATTGTAATGCAGAGGTTGGAAAGCTTGAACTAGAAGGAAGGTCAATTCCTGAAAATTCTGCGGATTTTTTTCAGCCGGTGTATGAATGGATAGAAAACTATATCGAAAAACCTTGTCAAAAAACAATTTTTGAGGTTAAACTGGAGTATTTTAATACAAGCTCTTCTAAGTGTATCTTAACAATGTTAAAAAAGCTGGAGCGCCTTCATTCATCAGGAAAATCATCAGTTGAAATTCATTGGTTTTTCGAAGAAGATGATGAAGATATGCAGGAAGCCGGTCAGGATTTTGACGTTATTATTTCCATTCCATTTAAGATGGTACCAATAGAGGAGTTTCAAAGAAATTAAACTAACTCTCCTTGCTTAAGTTTTTTCCCGAGCATAAAAAAAGAGATAATAAAAACAATTGTAGCTATCAATGCTGCCTTATAGTCTCCCAATAAGAAATACCCAACTATAAACAATGCGCTGTAAACTGCAGAAACGCCTGAAGTCCAGCTAACCAATAAATTTCCTAATCCCTTATTTTGGTGAGTTAGGTTAACATGTTTCCACACTCCTTTAGGTTTTACATTTTTATAAAACTCCTCTAAAATTTTTTGGTCTGTAGGTTTAGAAACAAATGTTGATGTTATCCAAGCCAAGGTTGTAAACATCACAGTAAATAAAAACGTACCATTTTGTGTGATAAACTCTTCACCAAAGTAGGGCTCTAAAATTGTTAACCCAATTAAATAACCGGCAAATGGAGCCAACATTGCCACAATTTCGCTGTATGCATTCACGCGCCACCAATACCATCTTAAAATAAGTACTAAACCTAAACCTGCGCCGCAATTAATTATAAACTCCCATACTCCTGAAATTGAGTTGATAACGGTAGTTACGGCTAACCCAATTATCATTAATAAGAATGTAACTATTCTACTTATTAAGATTTGATTTGATTTTAGCCATCCTAAGGGTTTAGCAAAATCGTTTACAATAAAGCTTGCTCCCCAGTTTAATTGAGTAGAAATTGTACTTAGGTAAGCAGCAATAAAAGCTGTAAGCAAAACCCCCTTAAGACCGGTTGGTAGAAATTGTTTCATAGTAAAAACAAAGCCTAATCGGGGGTTTTCTTTAAATTGATTCACCAGCTCTACTTCGCCATTTTCTAAAAAGCCTCCATAAAGAAAAACTGCAGCCAAGGCTACTAAAATCCAAGGCCAAGGTCTAATAGCGTAATGAGCTATTTGAAAAAATAAAGTGGCATAAACTGCATCTTTTTGCGACTTTGTACTCATTATCCTTTGGGCAATATAACCTCCACCTCCGGGTTCAGCTCCGGGATACCAACTAGCCCACCATTGAACAGCAAAAAATGAAAAGAATGTTCCTACCGTTAAACTCAAGTTTAAGGCGCTAGAGTTTTCAAATTGAAATTTTGGAAAAAAGTTAAAGTACTCGTTTGGTAATGAGTTTTTTATGTTTTGAATTCCTCCAACTTCTTCTGAGTTAATTACTACAAATGCCAAAATAATGCAACCCACCATAGCAAAAATAAATTGTATTACATCTGTAATTGCTACGCCTAATAACCCAGAAAGTGAACTGTAGATAACAGCAATTATCATGGTTAAAAAGGTTACCCCTAATGCCTCATAAAAGGTTAGTCCAAAAAAAACTTGAATTAAACTCATAAATGCAAGGTTTACCCAACCAATTATCATGGCATTCATAAATACACCAAGGTAAACAGACTTAAATAGCCTTAGGTAATGAGCAGCTTTTCCGCTATACCTAATAGAAATTAACTCTAATTCTGTAAGCACTCCTGCTCGTTGCCAAAGCGGAGCAAAAAAGAAGGTGGTTAGTATTCCTCCTGTTAAAAAGCACCACCAAATCCAATTGCCGGAAATTCCATTTTTAGAAACTAATTCTGTAACAGCTAATGGTGTATCTGCCGCAAATGTGGTAGCAACCATGCTTGTACCGGCAATGTACCAAGGAAGGTTTCTGCCTCCTAGAAAAAAAGATTCCAAGCTTTTTGAACCTTCATTTTTATAGCGTAATCCTATAAAAAGAAAGAGCAATAAAACAGAAATTATGATGCCCCAATCAAATAAGCTAAGTTCCAAAATTTTTACTTTTTGCTAAAAGTATATTATCCATCTTGGGGTAAAAAATCTATCCTCAAAAGTTTTCAACCTATTCAAATTAAAAGCATAAAGCCTACTTACTTTTACAATTGGAAATGGAAATTACATTTTTTGCAGACATATTATTACCATTACCGCTTCCCGGTACTTTCACATATAGAGCTCCAAGAGATCAAGTAAAACAGGTTGAATACGGAAAAAGGGTGGTGGTGCAGTTTGGGAAGCAAAAACTTTACAGCGGCTTAATATTAAATGTGCATCAAGAAGCTCCAAAAGACTACGAGGCAAAGTACATTCTTAGTGTGTTAGATGCACAACCAATAATTGGTAAAGCCCAAGAAGTATTTTGGCAGTGGTTGTCAAACTATTACCTCTGTACTTTGGGTGAAGTTATGCAGGCAGCTATTCCTTCAGGCTTGTTAATTTCTTCAGAAACAAAAGTTTCATTGCATCCAAATTACAGCGGCCAAGGTGCTGAACTTTCTGATAAAGAGTTTTTAATTTATGAGGCATTACAATCTTCTGATGTGCTTGGATTAAATGAGATATCTGCAATTTCCGATCAGAAATCTGTTTATGCTTTAATTAACTCCTTACAAGAGAAGGGAGTAATTATTAAGCAGGAAGAACTTAAAAAAAGGTACACGCCTAAGAAGGTTTCGTTAGTGAAATTATCAGAAGCTTATCAAGAAGAAGAAAAATTGAAAAGCTGCTTCGATGAATTGTCAAAAGCTCCATCTCAATTAAAAATGCTTACTGGTTTTTTGCAGCTATCTAATTTTTTTAATGAAGGAAACCAATTTGTTAAGAAAATAAAGCTTCAAAAAAAGGTTGGGGAATCAGGAAGTGTTACAAAGCAGTTAATTAAAAAAGGAATTTTAATAGAAGAGGTTTTTGAAGAATCTAGGATTGATGAATATAAAAAGCAGCAAAAAGCGATACATCAATTGGCAGATTT
>JAAZVO010000006.1 GCA_018623405.1 Crocinitomicaceae bacterium | reverse complement strand
GGTCGAGATGCTTATCTTAGGTTTTGGAGTCTCGATGACTTTTCAAAAATTCACGAAATTCCTGCGCACAACTTCGCTATTTATCAAATAGCATTCAATGCTACTAAAAATCTTTTTGCTACAGCTAGCCGAGATAAAACCATAAAAATTTGGGATGCAAATACCTTAGAGTTTTTAAAAAGAATAGAGCGTTTCCCTGATATGGGTCATCTAAACAGTGTAAATAATTTAATGTGGGGAAATAAGCCAAACACACTAATTTCTGTAAGCGATGATAGAACCGCTATTGCTTGGGAAATCAACTTTGAGGTCTAAATTTCTCATCAAACCTTTTTTTATGATCCACTTTTAAGGTTTCTAGATTTTCTGGTATTTTCTTTTTCCATCTTTTGTGAGACCACAGCCAACGAGATGGTTGTGCATTAATACTTTGGGCTAATTTTTCTATATATGATTTTGTGATGTCACCATAGCTTAAGGTTTTTGGGTTGTCGGTAATTAATTCTAATTTGAAGTTAAAATACCCCCGCCTTTCGTTTTCTATTTCTAAAAATACCACCGGTAAATTTTGTTCATGCGCTAAAACTTCCGCTCCAAAATAAAATGCCGTTTGTTGATTTAAGAAATTAGTCCAAAAACAGTTTTTGTTTTTTCCAGGCGACTGATCATTTAAGACGAGTGTTGAAGTAGGTTCATGTAAGTTTTTTAAATCAATTTTATAGTTTTTGGGATCGGTTACTTTCATTCCAAAGCGTTCTCTTTTTGCAGTAATCTTTTCGTGCCAAAACTTATTTGACAAAGGCATACCTATACCAATAGCCTGATGCGGAAAATTTAAATCTTGAGCTAAAATTAAAAACTCCCAATTATTGTAATGAGAGGATATTAAAATAAAAGACCTTCCTTCTTTATATAGATTTTCTACAATTGTCTTGTTCTCAACTGTAATTCGAGATTTTAACTCTGCCTCTGAAATACCCAACAGTTTAATTGTTTCAAGCATTAAGTCTGCAAAAAACCTGTAAAAGTCCTTTCTTATGGCATCAATCTCTTTAATAGATTTTTCAGGAAAAGATTTTTGAAGATTATTTGTAATTACCTTTTTCCTGTAAGGAAAGAGGTAAAGCAAAACCAAGTAAAAAGCATCAGCAATAAGGTAGATAAACCAAAAAGGTAATTTACTGAAAGGAATAACGATTAAATAGTATAAAAATCTATCTACCATTTAAGTAGTTACAGGTTAGGCTTTTGAATCCAAATACTCTTCTAACCTAACTAGCTTATCGCCCATCAATACAGGAATTACAGAAGTTTGATCTAAAGTAAGACAATACTTTATGTCCTTTTTCAAGTTAAGCCTATGCATTCTTCTGCGGTGCGATGAATTTCTTAAAAACTTATAGGGATCTTGTTCAGCAGTGTTATACAGGTATTTTGACGCTAATGCAGAGTCTGAAAGCTCACCATACTTATAGTTTTTACTTAATCTATCCACTACAGCACCGGCAAATAAAGAATCTTCTAGGTTATACCGGCCTTTCCAACCTGAACATAGAAAAACTACATTTTTTTCTTGTTCCTCTAACCAATTTGAAATAGCTGTAATGTTTGTAAAAGCACCTACAACAGCCATATCAGCATCTTTTGCCATATTAATTGCTCTGGTGCCATTTGTTGTTGTTAAAACAACAGACTTACCTCTAATATTTTCTGTTTTATAGCTGTAAGGAGAATTTCCAAAATCAAAGCCTTCTATTTGTTCTCCGTTTCTTTCGGCACCAACCAAAAAACCCTTTTTCTGATATTCCTTAGCTTCTTCAATTGATGAAACTGGAATAACGGTTTCAACTCCACTTTCAAATGCAGTACAAATTGCTGATGTTGCTCGTAAAACATCAATTACAACTACAATTGCATTATCAAGGTCGCAACCATCAAACAAGGTAGGAGAAAAGGCAACTTGTATTTTATAAGGACCTAGCATTAGTTTTTAAAAAAGGGAATTTTTACCACTTGGGCTTTAAGTTGTTTGTTTCTTACTTCAATAAAAATTTCAGCATCTATTTTATGATTTGGAACATCAACATAACCCAAACCAATTGCTTTTTTTAAACTTGGTGACATAGTTCCGGAAGTAACCCTTCCAATTTTATCGCCGTTTTCGTTTAATATGGTATAACCTTGCCTTGGAATTCCTTTATCAATCATTTCAAAACCAACAAGTCTTTTTGATACACCTTCGATTTTTTGGTTTTCCAATACATCTTTATCCACAAAATCTTTAGTGAATTTGGTAATCCAACCTAAACCTGCTTCTATTGGCGAAGTGGTATCATCAATATCATTACCATATAAACAAAATCCCATTTCTAAACGCAGCGTATCTCTTGCAGCAAGACCGGCAGGCTTTATTCCAAAATCACTACCCGCCTCCATTACTTTTTGCCAAATTGCTTCTGCATCTTTATTTGAGAAATATACTTCAAACCCACCTGCTCCTGTGTAACCGGTTGAAGAAACAATTACATTCTCAACTCCTGCAAAAGTACCTACCTCAAAGGTGTAATATTTCATTGAAACAAGATCAATATCTGTTAAGCTTTGCAAAGATTCAGTTGCTTTAGGACCTTGAATAGCAAGTAATGAAATTTCATCGGAACGGTTTTCCATCTCTACTTCAAAAGTGTTATGAGATTTTATCCATTTCCAATCTTTTTCGATGTTAGATGCATTTACAACCAACATATATTCTGTTGCTGAAACCCGGTAAACCAATAAATCATCTACAATACCGCCTTTTCCATTTGGAAGACAAGAGTATTGCACTTTACCATCTACCAATTTTGATGCATCATTTGAGGTTACTTTTTGAATTAAATCTAGGGCTTTTTCTCCCTTTAGAAAAAACTCGCCCATGTGAGAAACATCAAATACACCAATGTTTTCTCTTACATTGAGATGCTCATCTGTTAACCCAGAATATTGCAAAGGCATTTCGTAACCTGCAAAAGGAACCATTTTAGCTCCTAACGATTTATGAATCTGATTTAAAGCGGTTGCTTTCATCGAAAAAATTTGAGCAAAAGTAACAATCCAAGCTTTGCAGCCTAAATTTCGCAGGAAAGCAATTTATCTATCTTTGGTCGCAAATGGAAAAACCTTTCTTGCAAAATAAAAATACCCCCACTTGGATCATTTTCATTATTGATCTCGGAATTGTATTTCTTGGGCTTATTTTGGCTTATTTATTAAGGTTTAATTTTCAAATTCCGGAAGTAGAAATTGACACTTTTTGGTTTGTTTTCCCATTTGTTTTAGGTATAAGGTCAATTTCTTTTTTAATTGGTAAAACAAACAGGGGTATGATAAGATATACCTCCTCTGCAGATGCCACTCGGATATTTACAGTTACCATTTTAGGAAGTACCTTTTTTGTGCTATCAAATTTATTTAGGTATTACCTAATCGATGAAAAATTTGTGGTTCCATTTTCGGTAACCATAATTGAATTCTTATCTACGCTCTTTTTACTTGTTACCTTTAGGCTTAGTGTAAAGCAACTTTATCATGAAGTAAAAAACTCTTCAAAAGAGTCATCAAGAGTTGTGATATACGGTGCAGGAGAATCGGGAATTATTACCAAAAGAACTTTAGATAGGGTTACCCGAGTAAAAAATCAGGTTGTTTGCTTTTTAGACGACAACAGAAAAATAGTGGGAAAAAAAATAGAAGGGATAAACATCTATGCTCCATCTTATTTTGATAAGTTGTTAGAAACAAAAGATTTAGACCATTTAATAATTGCTTTTCAAGGTATTAATCCTGAAAAAAGAAAGGAATTGATTGAAAAGGCTATTCAGTTTAATGTTCGGGTTTCTAACGTTCCCCCTCCCTCCGATTGGATAAATGGAGAACTAACCTACAAACAAATCCAAAATGTAAGAATTGAAGATTTGCTTGGCCGTTCTCCAATCAAGCTTAACGAGCAAGAAACAAACAAATATATTTCAGGAAAAACAGTCCTTTTAACAGGTGCAGCAGGCTCAATAGGTAGCGGTTTAGCTAGACAGATTGCACCATTTAATCCAAAAAAAATAATTCTACTAGATCAGGCAGAGTCACTGCTTTATGACTTAGATATTGAGCTTAAAACCAAATTTGGCAATAATTTATGCCAACTTGTTTTAGGAGATATTAGAAATCAAAAACGGATGAAAGCCATTTTTGAAGAATATCGTCCTGAATTAGTTTTTCATGCAGCGGCTTACAAGCATGTTCCTATTATTGAAGAAAACCCTACTGAGGGGGTAAGAACCAATATACAAGGTACAAAAACGTTGGTTGATTTGGCGGGGGAATACGAGGTAGGAAAGTTTATCATGATTTCTACTGACAAAGCGGTAAACCCAACTAATATTATGGGAGCATCGAAAAGAATCGCTGAAATTTATGCCCAAGCTGCCAATAAAGTTTTCAAAACTCAATTTATTACCACAAGGTTTGGTAATGTATTAGGCTCAAATGGTTCTGTTATTCCGTTATTCAGAAAACAAATAACTGATGGTGGCCCGGTTACGGTAACCCACAAAGAAATTACAAGGTATTTTATGACAATTCCGGAAGCTTGCCAATTGGTAATTGAGGCAGGAAATATGGGTAATGGGGGCGAGATTTTCATTTTTGACATGGGTAATCCTGTAAAAATTCTTGATTTGGCTAAAAAGATGATTGCTCTTTCCGGATTAGAATTAGGAAAGGATATCCACATTCAAATTACAGGCTTAAGACCCGGTGAAAAGCTTTACGAAGAGTTACTAGCCAATGAAGAAAACACAACAGCTACCCATCATCCTAAAATAATGATTGCTAAAGTTAAAGATGGTAATTTTGAAGAGGTTTCAGAAAAAACTGAAGCTTTGATTAAACTTCAGCGCAATCAAAACCATGTATTAATGGTAAAAAAGATGAAAGAAATTGTTCCTGAGTTTATCTCAAACAATTCTATATATGAAAAACTAGATAGACTTAAAGAGGCTTAACCGTGAATGTGCTCTTTGGTGCCATAGTTAGCAATAACTTTCGCTTCAAACTCTAAAAATTGCTCCCACAGTTCGTTTACATCTAATAGTCCTTCTCCAAAATTTCGTGCATGCTGCAAAAACATAGTGTAATGGGTTGCTTCACTTTTCATTAAATCGAAGTAGAATTTAGAAAGTTCTTGGTCTTCAATATTCTCAGAAAGTACTCTAAATCTTTCGCAACTTCTAGCCTCAATCATGGCCGCCATTAACAAACGATAAACTAAGTTTTTCTTTCTATCTCCTGTTTTAGGAAAAAAGTTTCTTAAATCATTAACGTAAGGGTCTTTCCTTTCTCTACCAAGATTATAACCACGGTCTAAAATTTTTTTATGGACCATTCTAAAGTGCTGCATTTCTTCTCTTGCTAAAGCACTCATATCCTCCACTAATTCAGGATATTCAGGATAATTCACAATAAGCGAAATGGCCGTAGATGCTGCTTTTTGCTCACAAAAAGCATGGTCGGTTAAAATCTCATCAATATTTTTTTCAGCAATGTTTACCCATCGAGGGTCAGTAGGTAGCTTTAACTTAAGCATGATGCAATTTTTGGATATTCTCTGTAAAGCAAGTGTACATTTCTTTTAACTTTTCCTCACCTTCAAGCATTGCTAAGTGCCTTGCAATTGTTGTTTTATCATTTCTTAAGGCTGGGCCTGTTTGTGATTGGTGAGGACCAAGTTGCTCAACTTTTTTTATGGTTTCATGCAACAAAGGGCTTAACAGGCTAAAGTCTAAACCTTTCTCTTTTAAGATACTTTCAGATACTTCAAATAAATGGTTAGTGAAATTATTGATAAAAACTGCGGCTAGGTGTAATTGCATGCGCTGCTCTTCAGAGATAATCTGACAGGTATTTGCTATATGCTCACCTAAATTCAATAATGCTTTTGATGCTTTTTTTGTTTCTGCTTCAACCAAAATTGGGATTTTCTTAAAGTTAGCATACCTGTCTTTAGAAAATGTTTGTAAAGGGTAAAAAACGGCTGATGTATTGTTTTGCAATCCTGCTACCAAAGGCGCAGAACCTGAGGTGTGAGCTATTATGCTCCCTTCAAAACGCTTATCAATTGTTTGAAATATTTCTTCTATTACATCATCAGAAACTGCAACAATATAAAGGTCTGAGTTAGCTGTAATTAAATTTAGATCGGTAATTGGTTGAGCATCTACCTCAAAGGCCAAGGTTTCTGCTTTTGTATTATCCCTGCTGTAAACTTGATCTATATTTATTTTTTTTTCGGCTAGTCTTTTTGCATAATGGGTGGCTACATTTCCCGAACCAATAATTGTTACGTTTTCAATCATGCTTTACTTGTTTTTATTCTTGTATAAACAGAAAACAAAATTCCAATTACAGTAAGAATAGCGCCTAACCAAAGCAGGTTAATGTAAGGGTAAATTACTGCTTTCATTATCACAAAATCTCTTTTTGCCGCTTTTGACTCTTCAATTTTTAAATCTATTTTTCCGTTTTCCGTATTTATTCTCTCAAAGCTTACCCTTAAGCCAAGGCTTTCATTTTCTGCAGGAACAGGAACTATGTAACTCGAATCTTTTAACACAAAAGTGGGTTGCAAGAAATGTGTTTTCGTATTAAAGTCAAATACTTTAATTCTTGCAGTAATTGCAATATCAGATTCTGAAAGACCAAGCTCTTTGCCTCCTGTACCTCTAAAAATATTATCTAAAACCATAATGGCATTGGTTGCATAAGCAGTATCTCCAACAGCCAATGTTTCTACCTTCAATTCCTTAAATCCTTCATCTTGAGTTTTAGGCGGATCCAAAGTTGCATAAGTAACATGAGTATAAATATCTCTTGTTAAAAAGTGTTTTGTATCAGGTTCAGGCACATTTCCCATTCTATCATTTAACTGTACAAAAGGTTTAAGCCCAAATTGAGGTTGATACCCATTTTCGGTTTTTTTAAGATAATCTACTTTAAACCTAACATATATCCCCTCTTTTTCTCTTCCTTGATAAGTAACGTAATAACCTCCCATAGGCAATGTATCTCCCTCAAGCAATAAAATATTTTCATTGTTAGAGAAATCATCTCCTAATTGAGAAACATCTACTCCCGATGTATTTGAGGAAATAGTATCACTTGAGCTCATTGAAACTAAAGCTCCAAGCATCAACATTCCAAAACCTACGTGAGCTACAGCGGCACCCGCCTTTTTTATTTTTCCTTTTAGCACCGAGTTGATGTAGCTTAAGTTTCCTAAAACGGTAAAAGTTGAAGCAAACAACATTAGCAAGTAAAAAGGATTTTGAAGTTTTAGTAAAACTCCTACAACTCCGGTTAATAGTAATGAGGAAGCAAGTTCGATAAAAATCTTTTTGAAAAAAGGAGCAAACTCGTTTTTCTTATACTTAAGAAATAAGGTAAAACCCATAACAATCAATAGCAATACCGCAAATGGCAATTGCCAAGAATTGTAGTGAGCAATAGGGTCTGTAGGTGGAGCCATGTTAGTTCCAAAAACCTTATTAATAACAGGAATAGAGGTAGTAAAAGCAATTTGAAAAGAAGATATCATAAAAATGAGGGAACCTACAAACATCCAAAACTCTCTTGACCACAGGTGATCTTCTTGTTTTGATTTAGGTAAGTCTTTATACCTCCAAACTACTAAGGCTATTGCCAAAACCAAATAAAATAGTAAATAAATTAAAAGTTGCCCACTCATGCCAAGGTCTGTAAAGGCATGCACAGATGTTTCGCCTAAAACTCCACTTCGAGTTAAAAAGGTTGAATAAAGTACAAGGATAAAAGACAAAATAATTAGAGCAAATGCAGCCAATAAAGAGCTTCCTTTATTTTTTGAAATCATTATTAGATGCGCTCCACCAACTAATGTAAGCCAAGGTACTAAAGATGCATTTTCAACAGGATCCCAAGCCCAAAAGCCACCAAAACTAAGCGCTTCGTAAGCCCAAGCTCCGCCCATAATAATTCCACCACCAAAAATTGCTACTCCAAAATAAGCCCAAGGCAATGCAGGCTTAAACCATCCGCGGTAATCTTTACGCCAAAGTGCAGCAATAGCATAAGCAAAAGGTACAACTGTAAGTGCGTAACCTAAAAAGGTAATTGGTGGATGAATAGTCATCCAATAATTTTGCAAAAGTGGATTTAGCCCTCTTCCATCAATAGTTTCCAAATAATTTGCATTTGCAAACATGGGTAGGTTGGCGAAATCTGGGTGTTCTCTTAAAAGTTGCGTAAACGGGTTGCTGCCAATTTTAAAATCAATAATGTAGATTCCCAATATCATTGAAGCCAAGAAAAATTGAACCGAGCTTAAAACTGTCATTACAGATGGGCGCCAATTTTTTGCTGTGTAAATAAGTACATTACCTATTACCACATGCCAAAATGTCCAAAGCAAAAAGCTTCCTTCTTGCCCTTCCCAAAAAGCACTAAGCAAATACCTAATTGGCATGGTAGAGCTTGTATGGTACCACACCCAATGGTACTCAAAGTAATGATTAGCTAGCATAAAAAATAGCAAACCAATTACCGTAAAAACTGCTAAGGTGTGAACTCTAAAAGATTGTACCCCTATATTTTCCCATGAAACATCTTTGGTGCTTTGTGCTATAAAAAATGAGATGGTTGCCACCAAGGCAGCCATTAATGAAAGGATAACAAATACATTTCCTACTTGCCCTACCCACAAGTGCTCGTTCAAATATTGAATTTCCATTAAATACTAGCTTTTGCGGGAGTTTCTTCGGGTGTTCCATCTTCGTATTTTGATGGACACTTCATTAAAATTTCTCTTGCAACAAAAACATCATCTTTTGCTTTACCAATCAAAACAATTTGTTCTGACCTTTCAAAATCTTGAGGTTTAGCCTTGGTTAAAAAAACTTCTTTCTCAACTCCATTATTATCAAGCATGTAGAAGGTAAATAAATCGGCATTTTTTTCAGGTTCATAAACAGTTGGCTTATCTCTGTTTAACTGTCCAACAACATGATATTCTCTCTCAGGGTTTGAAAAAGCTTTATCAAAATCTGCATAGGTACTTGAATCTGATATTGACCCAACAATCGCACCTATTGCAACAGCAATTAAAACAATTAATATGATGTGTGATTTTTTCATTCAACTCTATTTTCTAATTCTTTTTCAACCTTTCTTATTCTACCATCTTGAATAATTAAATAGACAATAACACCAATAAATACAGTAACTAATACGGCAACAACAACGTATATCTTGCCATCAGCCCTCATTTTATCGGCCATTTCAATTTCTTGTCCTACCACTAAGTTTGACAGAAAAAGAAAAGCTAAAATCAAAACTTGTTTCATCTTGCAAATGTTCACTCTTCTGCTTCTAGTTGTTCGTTAATTTTTCTTAATCTTATTCGATTGTCTACCAACCAAAGTCCAAGTAATAAATAACCAATTATAGATGGATAAAACACCATTCTCATGGTATTGTCCATGTCATAGTTTCCAAAAGCTGGGTTTCCTCCATTTCCGGGATGTAAGGAATCATTTACTCTTGGCAATATTCCCAAAAACAAAATCAGCATAACAAAAGCGAAAATGTTATACACTGCACTGATACGAGCCTTTTTCTCACTGTCTTCTATAGAGCCTCGTAAAACCAAATAGGCAAAATAAATTAGGAGAGTTATTGCTGTACCATTTGTTTTTACATCGTTTACCCAAAACGCGCCCCAAGTAAACTGAGCCCAAATCATTCCTGTAACCAAACCTAAAATACCGAAAAACAAACCAATGTTCGCAGTTTCTGCAGCAATCTCATCGTTTTTAGATAATGGATTGCTAAGCGTTTTTATGGAATACACCATTGATATTGCCATTAAAATCATCATGGCAAACCAAAGGGTAACATGAAAGTAGGTATTGCGGATGGTTTCGTGTAAAATCGGCAACTTCGGAACATCAATTAAAAAGCCTCCAATTATGCTGTAAAGCACTAACACAATTGCTAATATTTTCCACCAAGAAATTGTTCTAATACCAATCATTTTTAATCGCGCCAAAGGTAGGGAAATAGAACCAAGGACAGCCCTAAAACCAATAGATTCAAAAGAAATAAAATGCCTATGTATTTTAACTCAAGATTTATGTTTTGAGATACCAATGACAAATTCATTAACTTAACTTGGGTTAAAAAAAAAGGTAACAAAACAGGAAAACTCAGTATGCTTACCATGGTAAAGTTACCTGCCGCTGTTTGTGCAACTGCACTTAAAAAACCAATGGTAAATGCAAAACCGGTTGCCCCGAGTATTAATGCTCCAAAATACCCTAAATAGCTTTCTATATGTGGAGAAAATAAAGCCATACACAAACCGGAAACTCCTAAAATTAAAATTAAAACCAAACCTGCTGTAAAAAGGTGTTTTCCTAATAAATAAACATTTGGTGGCACACTCTGAAAATAGAACAAATGCAAACCATCATTAGTTTGCAAAAAGCTTTTTCCTGCAGCATTTATTGAAATAAATAACAACAAAATCCAAATTAGAGCCGCATAAATATTTTCTGAAACAAATCCTTGGGTGCTTAAATAGGTTACAAAAACAGTTGAAACTGCATAAATCAATAAACCAAAAAATGCGTTTTTATTTCTTAACTCTAAGCTTAAAAAATGAGCTGATAAACCCAACGATTGTCTCAAAAATTTCACAGCGCGAAATTAGTTAATCTAAAATTGAACAATTCCTTTTTTAATTGTTTCATAGGCACACGTTTTAAAACCTTTTAAGTGGAAAATTTTGCCTTTAGTGTAAAGAATGAATTGCATAAATATGCAAAAGGTAGATTCGCGGCCAAATTTGAAACCTTTTCAATGCGTTTATTATTTGTTTTTTTACTGCTTTCCTCCGTAAATACGTTTGCTCAGAATTTAACATTGAGCGGCTATGTAAGATCGGCAGAAACAGGTGAAGAAGTAATTGGTGCAACCATTTTTGTGAATGAAACAAAAAGCGGCGGTGTAACCAATGTTTACGGCTATTACGCAATTAGTTTACCTAAAGGAAATTACAACATCACCTACTCCTTTATAGGTAAGCAACCTGTAGAGAAACAAATATCATTAACTGAAAACACAAAAATTGATATAGAGCTAAAAGACAATCAAGTTCAGCTAAAAACAGTTGAGATTTCAGCAGAGAAAAAAGATCAAAATATTAGATCGGCAGAAATAAGCACTCAAAAACTAGAAATGAAACAGGTAAAAAACCTTCCTGCATTTTTGGGTGAGGTTGATGTTTTAAAAACAATACAGCTATTACCGGGTGTACAATCTGCCGGAGACGGCAATACAGGTTTTTTTGTTAGAGGCGGAAGCCAAGATCAAAACCTTATACTTTTAGATGAAGCAGCTGTTTATAATGCCTCACATCTGTTTAACTTTTTCTCAGTTTTTAACCCTGATGCGGTTAAAGACCTCACTTTATACAAAGGTGGAATTCCTGCAAGGTATGGTGGCAGGCTTTCAAGTGTTTTAGATATTAGAATGAAGGATGGTAATTCAAAGCAATTTGCTGCTTCGGGCGGTTTAGGTTTAATCTCAAGTAGACTAACCCTTGAAGGGCCGTTACAAAAAAACAAATCTTCGTTTTTAATAACAGGTAGAAGAACTTACGCTGATTTGTTTTTAAGGCTTTCTAACGATGATGCAATAAATCAAAACCAATTGTATTTCTACGATTTGAACACAAAAATTAATTATAAAATAAATGACAACAACAGGTTGTTTTTATCAGGGTATTTTGGTAGAGATGTTACAGGTTTTGGTGAGTTTTTTGGTTTCGATTGGGGAAATGCAACCGGAACGTTAAGGTGGAATCACTTATTTTCTGAGAAGCTTTTCTCAAACTTTAGCTTAATTTACACTAACTACGCATTTAACATTAGTGGAGATATTGGTCCTGCAACTTTTTCTTGGCGCTCTTACCTAAATGATTATGGAATTAAGGGCGATTTTACGTATTACGCAAATTCAAAACATACTTTACGTTGGGGAATACAATCTACACTCCACAAGTTTGATCCCGGAGAAATTTCGGCCAAGCTTGAAGATGCTTTTGAAACAACCACTACCCTCTCTGAAAACGATGGATTAGAACATGGAATTTATTTGAGTGATGAATTTAAAGTAACTGATAACTTGTTGCTTATTTATGGAGCAAGACTTTCAATGTTTCAAAATATTGGCCCCGATAACATTTATACTTACGATAAGTCTGATCCTATTTTTTATGAGGTAACAGATACTACCACTATTGCTCAAAACGAAATATACAATACCCAATTTGGGTTTGAACCTAGACTTAGTTTGAGGTATACCATTGATGAAACATCGTCTATTAAAGCAAGCTATAATAGGCTATTTCAATATTTGCAACAGGTGCAAAGCTCACTATCTGTTGCTCCTTACGATATTTGGTTTTTGGTAAACAACAACATTCCCCCTCAAATAGTAGATCAAGTAGCTGCAGGTTATTATAGAAATTTCTTTGATAACGAATTAGAAACTTCTGTTGAGGTTTATTACAAGTGGATTCAAAATCAAACAGACCTTGTAGATAATGCCGATGTATTAGGCAATGAGCTTTTTGACGGACAAATAAGATATGGTGATGGCTGGAGTTATGGAGCCGAATTTCTTGCTAAAAAACAACGTGGATTAATAACCGGATGGTTAGCCTACACTTGGAGCCGCACTGAAAGAAGAATTCCTGAAATAAACAACGGAGAAGCCTATTTTGCTCCTTACGATATTAGAAACAACCTTACCCTTGCCGGCACCTATCAAATATCTGACAGGGTAAACATAGGGGCAAACTTTATTTATACCACAGGTAGAGCTTACACCCTGCCAATTGGTAAATATTTCTACAACGGAACCTCAATTCCATTATATTCAAAAAGAAACTCAAACCGATTGCCAGACTACCACCGTTTAGACCTTTCGGTAAACATAGATGGCAAAAAAAGATCAACTCCTGAAAAAAGAAAAATAGAAAGCAGTTGGAATATTTCTGTGTTTAACGTGTATGCCAGAAAAAACCCATTTTCAGTAAGTTTTGCTGAAAGTGAAGAAACTCAGGGTGCTGCAGAATCAAATATGTTTTACCTACCCGGCCCCATACCATCTATAACTTGGAACTTTAGTTTTTAATATGAAGAAGCTAATTAACATATTCTTAATTTTTACAGCAACAATAATTGGCTGTGAAGCGCCAATTGATTTAGAATTAAATAATTCTGAAACCGGCGTAGTTGTTATTGAAGCGCTATTGAGAAACGTAAATAAAAGAGACTTTGTAAAAATCACCAAAACAACTAGCTTTTACGATAATGAAGGTGAAGATCTTGTATCAGGTGCTAATGTTGTTTTAGAAGGAAATGGAACTTCTTACAACTTAATTGAATCTTCACATCCTGACTCAACAGGGTATTATATTAAACCAAATAACTTAAGTTTTAATAATGGTGAAACTTATACCCTTACTGTTATTGCCGAGGGTGAGACCTACACTGCTACCTCCACAATGAATTATCTTCCGGGTATAGATAGTATGGAGATTTATTATGACGATATACAATTTATTTTCGCCTCAGAGGCTTTTCAAATTGCACCTGAAGATACATCATATAACATTGAACTAACCTACCAAGAAGATGGTGAGTTAGGCGATGGTTACCTTTTTAAATACTACGTGAACGACTCATTAGCTAGCGTAAACCCAAGAGACTTTGTGTTTTTCGATGATGAATTTTTAATTGAAGGCCCTGTAACGGGTGCCGCCCAAAGCTTTACTAAAGCTGTTGCTCAGTATGGGGATACTATTACAATTGAAATGCTTTCTATTCACCCTGACTTTATTACATTTTATGAGGTTTTGTTTAACCAAACAGACCTATCAGGGAATTTATTCGCCTCCTCACCGCCCGCAAATGTTCCAACAAACTTTTCTAATGGAGCAAGAGGTTTTTTCCAAGTAGCAGATGTAAACTACAAGACCAAGATTTTTAAACCACTTTATAAAGAATAATCTAAAAGTTACTTTTGGGATGAAATGCATCTCAAAAAAATATCCGCACTAATTGTTGGTCTGCTATTAGGCACTTTAACAGCTCTACTTTTAAAAAGCACGTTGGAAATCAATGCCCTTTTAACCGCCGGAGTTGCTGTTTGGATGGCTGCTTGGTGGATTACAGAAGCCATTCCCATATATTTTACTGCATTAATACCGGTAACCTTTTTTCCATTTTTAGGCATTATGCCCATCAGCGAGGTTGCACCAACCTACATGCCTCAAATAATCTTCTTATTTATAGGAGGGTTTTTCTTGGCTTATACTCTAGAAAAGTGGAACCTTCACAAAAGAATTGCCTTATTTATTATTCTCAAAATAGGAAACACCCCTATAAAGCTATTATTCAGCTTTATGTTGGCTTCCTACCTATTATCAATGTGGATATTAAACACAGCAACGGTAATGATGTTATTGCCGGCTGTAATTTCGGTGGTAAATGAAATATCTAAACAAAAAGAAGAAAACAAACCATATACTCCGTTTTTATTGGGCATTGCCTTTGCTTCTTCAATTGGCGGAACTGCCACATTAATTGGAACGGCGCCCAACATGTTTTTTATGGAGTTTTACAACAGCAACATTGATAATATTATCAATTTCACAAATTGGTTTCTGTTTTCTTTTCCATTTAGTTTAGCCTTTTTAACCATCTCATTTTTTATTCTACGCCTTATTTTTAAATCTAATTTAAAACGCGAAACCATTGAAATAAATTACATACGCAAAGAGTATAAAAAACTCGGAAAACCTAGTTTCGAAGAAAAAGCAATTGGCAGTACCATCTTGATTGCAATTTTGTTGTGGTTTACCTTAAGAGATGTTTCAATTGGCTCAATTTCATTTAAAGGTTGGTGTAATATTTTTCCGCACCATGAAGCAATTAAGGAAAGTTCAGTTGCCATGGCAGCTTCATTCATTCTAATGTTGATTCCATCAAAAGCTAAAAAACAAACAATGCTATTAAGTTGGAAGGAAGCCAAAAAACTACCTTATGGAATATTATTACTTTTTGGTGGCGGATTTGCCTTAGCTAAAGGTATTTCAACTTCAGGATTAGGCGTTTGGATTGGAGACAGTTTAAGTTTTATTACAAACCTTCACCCTGTAGTAATGATTTTTGGCTTAGGCCTGTTCATGACATTTTTTACCGAGTTAACATCAAACACAGCATCAATAGCGTTAATGCTACCCATTTTAGCATCTATTGCAGAACCCATGGGAGGCATGATACTACCTGTAATGTTGGTGGTAACCTTAACCTGCTCTTATGCTTTTATGTTACCTGTAGCCACGCCACCAAATACAATTGTTTTTGGAAGTGAAAAACTCCATGTTAAAGATATGGCCAAAGCAGGAATATGGCTAAACCTTGTTGGAGTAGTTGTAGCCTCAATAGCTACTTTGCTTTGGAGCAAAATTACCTTTATGTTATAGCAAAGCTTCATCGGCAAAACTAAAAAAGGAATTTCCGGCAATTATTACATGGTCTAACAAATTAATATCAAGGTTAACTGCGCCATTTTTAATTTTTTGAGTTAGTGCTTTATCTGCTTCGCTTGGCTGTAAGTTTCCAGAAGGATGATTATGGCAAACAATAATATTTGGCACAGCTTCGGTAATTGCAGCTTTAAAAATCATTTTAGCATCAGCAACAGTAGAGGTTACTCCTCCAACACTTATTTGTTTTTTACCAACTATATGCATTGATTGTGACAAAAAAATAACCCAAAATTGCTCATGGTTTAAATCTGCTAAAACAGGATGCATGTATTCAAAAACTTGCCTTGCCTCTCTTACCTTTATTTTTTTTGGAAGTTCTTGAAACCGCCTTCTTCGCCCTAACTCTAATGCAGCAACAATTGTTATTGCTTTGGCCTCACCTATACCCTTAAACTTCATTAACTCTTTAACAGAGCGTTTTCCTAATTCTACCAAATTATTGTTTGTAGAGTCTAAAATTTCTTTTGCTAATTCAACTGCAGATTTTGTAGTTGTACCTGAACCTAACAGTATGCCAATTAGCTCAGAATCTGATAGTGCATCCTTTCCTTTCTGAAGTAATTTTTCTCTTGGGCGCTCATCATCTGCCCAATGTTTTATGGATTTATATTTTTTTTCTTGCTCCAAAACTTATTGTAAAAAAAGCAAAAAAAAACCGCCCCAAAACTGAGACGGTTTAAAATTCTTTGAGTTATCTGTTAAAGACTAGCTACGTGAGCTGCCATTTTAGACTTTAGGTTTGCAGCTTTATTTTTATGAATAATATTCTTTTTTACAAGCTTATCTACCATAGAAGAAATTTTTGGAACCATTCCTTCGGCTTCCTTTTTATCGGTAGTTGCTCTAAACTTTCTTATAGCATTGCGCGTAGTCTTATGCTGATATTTGTTTAGTTCAGTTCTTTTAGCTGTTTGTCTTATTCTTTTTAAAGCTGATTTATGATTAGCCATAACTCTTAAAAAAATTTGCAGCCCCTAGGAGAATCGAACTCCTGTTTCAAGGATGAAAACCTTGCGTCCTAACCACTAGACGAAGGGGCCTTAGTGATTTCCCAATTTTGGGAGGGCAAAAATAGTATTTTTTTTATCTCACAAATAAATTTTCAAAAATTTATTTTGGAGGCTCATTCTCGTAATTAAACCTAAAGCCCAATCGCTTATCTGTAGTAAGCTTCATATTTTTTGTAAGTTCCATTATTTGCGAAATAGAAACCCTTTGCATTGCGTTAAATCCGGGAGTTAAAAGATCAAATTCTAGAGAGTACAAAATACACTCTTCGATGATTGAGTTTAGGGCATAAGTATTAAATACATCTGAACCGAAATTATTAAACCTAAAACCTAGTTTTCTTTTTCCTTCAACAAAAAAGTGATTGTCTTTATTGATGAATATTCTGGCAATTAAGTACCCTGCATCGTTTACCCTATTAAATTTAAAAGAGTCTGATAAAAAATTGTAAACATTTATCATTCCACAATAGGCTCTAAGTGGATTTTCTTTTACGTAACCCCAATTCCAAATAGGGTGTTGTTCATCAAATGAAAATACGTTGGTGTGCATATGAAAAAGCAAGGTATCTCCACCAAACTTCAACTTTGCATCATAATTTCCCCTAGAGCTAAAGGCTATTCCAATTCTTGAATCAATCTTTAAACTTTCCTCTTGACATTGCAGGGCAATTTTTCTTAAGTGCTCTTTGAAGCTTTCAAAATGGACAGAAACCCTATGAAAAACCTCTTGCTTTGTTGCGGTTTTCCCTTTTAGAAGTTCAATTATTTGACTATTATTTTCCATTAATAGGCTTTAGCAAAAAGTACTTTTTCTTTTGATGGCTTTCCGGTTAAAATACACTTACCTTCTTGTTGTTTATTATTTAAAGGAATACACCTAATTGTAGCTTTTGTTAGGTCTTTAATTTTCTCTTCGGTCTCATCTGTTCCATCCCAATGAGCATATACAAACCCACCTTTCTTAATCAATTTCTTAAATTCTTCAAAGTCATTCGCAGTGTGGGTATTTTCTTCTTGAAAATCTTTTGCTTTTGTAAACAAATTTTGTTGAATTCTATCTAATAGATGAACAATTTTGTTAGGTAAATCAGTTATTGAAATCGATTCCTTTTCTAAGGTATCTCTTCTAGCTACCTCAACAGAATTATTCTGTAAATCACGAAGACCAATGGCAATTCTTACAGGCACCCCTTTAAATTCATATTCGGCAAATTTCCAACCAGGTTTGTGGGTATCTCTGTCATCTAATTTAACAGAAAGACCAAACTTCTCTAAATCAGCTTTAATTTTTGAGCCTGCCTCACATACAGCATTGTATTCTTCCTCCGTTTTGTAAATTGGAACAATAACTACATGTATGGGTGCTAACTTTGGAGGCAATACCAATCCATTATCATCTGAATGAGTCATTATTAACGCCCCCATTAAACGGGTAGAAACTCCCCATGAAGTTGCCCAAACAAATTCTTGACTTCCTTCTTTTGTTGCATACCTTACATCGAAGGCCTTTGCAAAATTCTGACCCAAGAAATGTGAGGTTCCGGCCTGAAGCGCTTTTCCATCTTGCATAAGTGCTTCAATGCAATAAGTTTCTAAAGCTCCTGCAAACCTTTCACCCGGCGTTTTAATACCTTTAATTACAGGCATTGCCATAAAGTTTTCAGCAAAATCCGCGTAAACATCAAGCATTTTTTCTGCCTCTAAAATTGCTTCATCTTTGGTTGCATGTGCAGTATGCCCTTCTTGCCACAAAAACTCAGCGGTTCTTAAAAACAAACGAGTTCTCATTTCCCAACGTACCACATTTGCCCATTGGTTTATTAGAATAGGTAAATCTCTATACGATTGAATCCATTTTTTATAAGAATTCCAAATAATAGTTTCACTAGTTGGTCTTACAATCAACTCTTCCTCTAATTTGGCTTCGGGGTCAACAACTACCCCTTTACCATCTTCAGCATTTTTTAGCCTGTAATGCGTAACAACAGCACATTCTTTGGCAAATCCCTCTACATGGTCTGCCTCTTTACTTAAGTATGATTTTGGAATAAAAAGTGGAAAATAGGCATTTACATGTCCTGTATCTTTAAACATTTTATCTAAAGATTGTTGCATTTTTTCCCAAATGGCATAACCATAAGGTTTAATAACCATACAACCTCTTACATCAGAAGTTTCTGCCAAATCTGCTTTAACAACAAGATCATTATACCATTGAGAGTAATTTTCAGACCGTTTCGCAAAATTTTTTGCCATGCTCGATAAAATTGAATATTTTAAGCGTAAAATTGAGGTTGTAAAGAAACAAACTAAATTCAAAAATTATCGTTTAATTAAGGAATAGTATTTGATGTATTTAAACAAACTTACACCCATGAAATATCTTTCTTTTTTTCTCTTAGCTCTTTTAATTGCATTGGCGAGTTGTTCTTCTCAGCAAACAATAAGCTATGCACATGACGACATATACTTAACCAAAGCTGAATTAGACCAAAAAAGAATCTCTCAAAACCGAAGGTTCAACACGCCTGAAACATCTAATGGCATTTCAGAAGATGAGTATGCGGAAGAATATTACGATGAAGATTATTCCGATAAAATGGCTATAAGTCCATATTCACCTATTTACGATCCTTTTTGGGGTCCTCCATCTCCTTGGACAAGACCCGGTTGGAACTCTTCTTTAAGCTATGGATATAACCCTTGGATGGGAAATACATTTGGAGTTGGTATAGGTTACACATGGGGTAATGCCAGTTTTAACAACCCTTACAATCAATGGAATAATCCATGGTATAGTCCTTATGGAAGCTTTTACAACCCTTGGCCCGGTAGTTTTTATAATCCATCAATGTTTGGCATGCCAATGATGGGAATGAACAACCCCTATTTTTGGAATGGTGATATGCAAACCCAATCAAGATTGGTAACACCTCGCTCTAATCTCAATAATAATTACAGGTCAAATGCTGTAAATAGACAATTCATAAGAAATGCCTCTCAAGGAAAAGAATACAAAAAAAGCAATGCTAATGGGGTTTATTCTACGCCATCGAATAATAATAACCAAGTAAATCCCAATATAAATTACCCCTCACAAAGAGCTAGAGAAAGACAAAATGCGAGAGAAGTTGTAAAACCTGATGCAAATTGGCAAAATAGATCTACCACAACACCTGCAAGGCAAACTGCACCATCTAGAAATAATTGGACTCCACCATCTAGACCTACTTCTCCAACTAGAACCACACCCAGCCGCAATAGAAGATATTAATGAAGGAATTACTAGGGCTGCTGACTTTTTGTATTGTAGTTTTTGCCGCAAAATCCCAAACAGAAGTGGATGCTGTTAGGCTGTCTCAACGCAATTTAAATGGCTCAGCCAGATTTGTTGGTTTAGGAGGAGCCATGCTTGCAACAGGGGGAGACCTATCTACATTAAGTTACAATCCTGCAGGCTTGGGAATTCTAACAAAAACAGACTTATCAGGCAGTTTGGCTATAGATGTATTTGGAAGCGAAACATCTCATTATGGAAATTCTGTTTACGACTCTGATGCAAAGTTTAGCATAGATCATATTGGAATAGGAGGACCATCAAATGTAAATACCAAAGGAAAATGGGGAGGAGTAAATTTCGGAATTGCCTATACCAAACAAAAATCATTTAATAGAACAATTGATTTAGAGGGGGTAAATACAGAATCAACCCTTTTGGATGCCTTTTATAGCCTACTCAATACTAACAGTGGTAATTATGATTTTTCAAATCCGCCAAACGCTTACCCCTACTCTGTTGACTTAGCTTGGAATACATTATTGGTGGATACCTTTAATAATCAATACTACACTCAAATTAACACTAGAGAAACAAATCAGCGTAAGCGAATTAGCCAATCTGGCAGTTTAAACGAACTAAATATTGGAGGTGCTATAAATTATGACCATAAAGTTTACTTAGGAGCTTCTGTAAACCTTCAAAGTTTAGAGTATTTTGAAAACAACATTTTGATAGAAACCGTATCAGAAAATGATACACTTACCACATTAGAAGATTACAGTTTCGAAGAGTCTTTAGAAATAACCGGCAGTGGAGTAAACCTAAGAGTTGGAGCTATTTTTAGAGTTTCTGATTATTTAAGGCTCGCCACTTCAATCCAAACACCTACATTATTTAACCTAACTGATCAGTTTGATGCGATAATGGTTGCTAATTATGCCTCAGCCACTTTTGAAGCACTGCCCCCCTCTCCATTATATTTTGAATATAGGTTTGTTGGACCTTGGAGATTAGGTTTTGGAGGTACTGCCCTATTTGGGAAGTCGGGCCATTTTGCTGTTGATTATGAATACATTGATAACTCAATAGGCTCTTTTGGTCAAAAAAACCAATATCCTTGGAATACTCAAGGCGTAAACAATCTAATTGGCAATAACCTAAGAGCATCACATAACGTTAGGTCTGGAATTGAATATAGATTTGGAAATATTATGGTTAGAGGAGGGTTTAATTGGGCTCAAAACCCATATAAAAATAACCTAACCATAAAAAATGGATTTAGGTCAACTTCTTTTGGCGGAGGCTATAAAAGTGAAGGTTGGTATTTAGATTTTGTAATTCAAAATACAGTCTTCGAAACATTTGATTACTACTTATATAATCCTTCACTTGCCAATGTGCAACCAACGTCTATTTCGAATAGAGACTTATCTGTAATGTTTACCTTCGGAATTAGGTATTAGAAATAAAAAAAGGGGCAAAAGCCCCTTTTAATTATTCTTATTTTCAAATTAGATTTTTATAATCTTATTAAAAAGTTGTTGCATTTTTTCTTCCTCTTCGTTAGCTAAATCTTCATCAACCAAAATCCTACCACAGTGCTCAGAAAAAATAACTTTTTTACGAGCCTTAATTTCTAATTCTTTTTGCGGTGGAATTAAAAAGAAAGAACCTCCTGAAGCACCTCTAATAACAGGAACTACAGCAAGACCATTCTTCATGTTCTTTCTAATTCTTTTGTAGGCGTTTAATAACCTATCCTCAATATTGGTTTCGTATTCTTTAGATTTTGAAAGCAATTCATCTTCCTCTTTTTGCGTTTCTGCCAAAATATTTTCTAGCTCGCTTTTCTTGTGCTCCAAATCTTCTTTTCTCTCATTGTACTTTTCTTGAGAAAGCTCTAATACCTCATTTTTGTTAGCAATTTTTGCTTGGTATTCTTTTATTCTTTTCTCACAAAGTTGAATTTCAAGCTGCTGGTACTCTATTTCTTTTGCAAGAGCCTCAAACTCTCTGTTATTTCTAACATTGTTTTGTTGCTCTTCGTACCTTTTAATTGAAGCTTGAGCCTCTTTAATTTCATTTTTCTTATTGCTAATCTCATTTTCTTGAGCAGCAATATCAGCTTTTATCTTGTCTAATTTTTCCTCTAAGGTTTCTAATTCTGCCTCTAGATCTTCAACTTCAAGAGGAAGTTCTCCTCTCATATCTCTAATTTGATCAATTTTAGAGTCTATTAACTGAAGATCATAAAGTGACCTTAGTTTATCTTCTATTGAAACAGGTGCTTTTGTTTTAGTTGCCATATTTTGTTAGAAATAGTTTACCGGATTGGTTTTCACCTCCGTAAAATGGGTTGCAAATGTAGTAAAATTTCTCTTGAGGAAATCACCTAAAAGATTAACTGTAAACTGCTCACTTTCAAAGTGTCCGATATCAGCAAACACCAAGAAATCCTCAGCGTCAAAAAATTCATGGTACTTTACATCTCCTGTAAAAAAAACATCTGCTTTTTGTCGAATAGCATCATTTATAAGAAAGCTCCCAGCCCCTCCGCAGAAAGCAACCTTCTTAACTTTTTTTCCCAACAGTTTGGTATGTTTTACAACTCTTGCTTTAAATGTTGCCTTTAAAGTTGCTAAAAAGTCATCTTCATTGATTGCCTCGGGTAACTCTCCAATCATGCCCGCTCCTTGAGTGGGGTTGGTGTTTGCCAAATCAAATATTTCGTATGCAACCTCCTCATAAGGGTGAGCTTGTTTTAACGCTGCAACAACTTTTGCATTGAGGTACGTAGGAAAAACAACCTCTAATTTTACCTCATCTTCAAAATGAATCTCGCCCTTTTTACCTACATAAGGGTTTGCATTTTCATTTGCTCTAAATGTTCCTTTACCGTTAGAGTTAAAGCTACAACAATCGTAATTACCTATTTTACCTGCACCTACAAAAAATAAAGCATCTCTAAGCTTATCTACATTACTTACAGGAACATATGTAAATAATTTCTGAAGTGTACCCGGCTTTGGGCTCAATATCTTTAAGTTTTGCAATCCAAGCTTTTCACCAATAATTCTGTTTACACCTGTATCAACATTGTCTAAATTAGTATGCATGGCAACTATAGCAACATCATGTTTTATTGCTTTTAAAACAGTTCGTTCAACATAATTTTTTCCCGTTAAAGTTTTTAAGCCTTTAAAAACTATAGGGTGGTGTGAAACAATGCAATTACAACCTTTATTAATTG
>JAAZVO010000131.1 GCA_018623405.1 Crocinitomicaceae bacterium | reverse complement strand
TTGAAGTAGCACATTCCTCCGTGGAGGAAATAAAGCGATTTGTGCCTGCTGAAGCAAAGACAGCCATTATTGCTGGAGCTCGTATATTAAGTAAGGAAGTCATAAATATTTTTGAGTTCGGCGTTATTAATTTTCACCCAGGGGCAATTCCAGAGACAAGTGGCCTAGACTCATTTTTCTGGATGATTGAAAAAAATGCAAAGCCAGGCATTACTGTCCATTATATTGATCATAAGGTCGATGCAGGCGAACTGATCTTTTTTTATAATGCAGCTATAACTGAGGTCATAACCGAAAGTGAACTTAAAGAAGAGATATATAATTCACAGATCTTAGCATTGAAAAGGTTACTTAAATATTTTGTACCACATCAAAAGTGTTTAACGGAAAAGCTTTACAGACCAGCAAAAAATGAGCCTATGAATGAAAAAGAGAAGACTCGTGTTAGTTTAAAGTTTAATCAGTGGTTGGAGAATCAAAAAAAAATAGAGGAAATGATACATAATTGTTACCGAGCAATTAAAGGTGATGACCTTAATCTGTTAATTAAAAACTATTTGAATGAGTTTAATAGTTATAAAAATAACTATGGTCGTGGGCTTGTTTCTGAATGTGCTTATTATAACTCTTTAAAGTGTCTATCTTTTTTAATTGAAAAAAAATGTGATGTTAATGAAGCTAATGATAAAGGTACCACTCCTATAATGTATAGTAAAACGATGTTTATGAATGAGTCTAGTAAAAATAATTTGATATTGGCTAAAGAAGTAATTAAAAAGCTGAAAAAAGCTGGTGCTGATGTAAATATTAAAGACGTTTATGGTAAAACAGTATTCGACTATTTAAATGGGGAAAATGCTGAGCTGATAGCCTCGGAGCTAGTTAAATGAAATTCATAGATTTAGAGTCTCAATATATTCATTTAAAGGATAAAATTGATCAACGTATTCAAGACGTATTAAATCATGGGCAATATATCATGGGCCCTGAAGTAAAAGAGCTTGAACAAAAGCTAGCGGAGTATGTAGGCGTAAAGCATGTAATTACCTGTGCAAACGGCACTGATGCGTTAACTTTGGCAATGATGGTGCTGGACGTAAAAGATGGCGATGCAGTTTTTTGCCCAACTTTTACATTTTTTGCCACTGCGGAGGTAATTGCTTATGAAGGTGCAACGCCAGTATTCGTCGATTCTGACGCAGATACTTTTAATATCTGCCCGCAAAACTTAGAGCTGCAAATCCAAAAAGTAATTGCAGAAGGTAAGTTAAACCCGAAAGCAATTATTGCTGTCGACCTATTTGGCTTACCAGCTAATTATCCTGAAATTGAAAAAATTGCTGAAGAGTATGATTTAAAGCTAATTGAAGATGCAGCTCAAGGTTTTGGTGGATCAATCAATGGTAAGCGCGCAGGTAGCTTTGGTGATATTGCAACCACAAGCTTTTTCCCGGCAAAACCATTAGGTTGTTATGGCGATGGTGGTGCCGTATTCACTAATAATGATAAGTATGCAGAACTACTTCGTTCTTACCGTGTACACGGTAAAGGCAAGGATAAATACGATAACGTACGCATCGGTATGAATAGCCGTTTAGACACCATTCAAGCCGCAATTTTGCTGGAAAAACTGGCAGTATTTCCAACTGAGCTTGAAGCGCGTAACAATGCTGCTGAAAAATACACGAGTGAATTAAAAAGTAAATATAAAGTGCCCCTTGTGCCTGAGGGCTATGTCAGTTCATGGGCGCAATACACCTTACAAGCAGACAATCGTGATTCTGAAATGGCACATTACAGAGCAAAAGGTGTTCCAACCATGGTTTACTATGGAACTTGTATGCACAATCAAACTGCGTTCACATATCTAGGTTATAATGATGAAGACTTTCCCGTTTCTTCAAGGATAGCAAAAGCAGTTTTCAGTTTACCTATGCATGCCTACTTAAGGTAATTCATGCTTAAAGGGATTTTACTCATTTTAGGTGGAACTATATTCGCTCAGTTGATAGCTTTAGCATCCACACCTTTTTTAACAAGGCTTTTCTCTCCAGAGGATTTTGGTTATTTAGCTATTGCAGTAAGTCTCATAACCATATTAAGCAGTGTTGGGAATTTGAAGTTAGACCTTGCTCTTCAGAATGAATTGTGTGAAGAAAGAGTAAAAGATATAATATCTACCTCATTTTTATTTAATAACGTTTTGATTGCGCTCTTTGGACTGTTAATTTTTATACTGAATAGTTTTAACTTTGAAAGTCCATTTTTTAACTTATTAAATGATAGCTTTTTCGTAATACTTTTATCTTCCTTTACAATATTTACATTTAATCTACTGGTTGCAAAGAAATTAAGGGAAAAAAAGTACTCTTCTGTTGCCAAGGCTAAATCATTGGTTGTCTTATCAATGGTTTTAATGCAATTTGTATTTTTTGTTTTTTTTGATGATGCTCTGCTGTTAGGGTATTTTTTTTCATATCTTATTCCTATTTTCTATTTAGGCTTTCATAGAACTCTTAAAAGTTCAATAATATTTAAGTTTGAAATTATAAGAAAAGTTATTGTTAGGAGTAAGCCCTTTATAATTTATACGGCCCCATCAGCTTTGATTAATTCGATAGGGAATCAACTGCCTATTTTGTTTTTTTCAGTTATTTATGGTGTGAAAATGGTTGGTTTTTTTATGATTAGTCAGAAGCTCATATCATCACCTGTAAAAATGATTGCAGATGCTTTATCTAAAGTCCTTTACTCAAACACTATCACTTTAGAAAAAGAAGGGTTAAAAAAATATTTAAACCTAATGGGGCTGCTTTTCTTATCATCACTACCTGCCTTGTTATTCATTCAGTTGTATATATACGAAATCACAAGTTACCTACTAGGTCCAGGGTGGGATGATGCTGCAACTTTCAGTCGTTATGCCATCTTTTTAGCTTACTTTACTTTAATAGGAATGCCTATATACAACATATCATTAAAAATAGGACTAAATAAGCCCGGCCTATACTTTGAAATGATTATGATTGCATGTAGAGTTTTAGTTCTTTTTGTTGTAGTTTACTTTTCATTTAATGAGTATGACGCGGTTTTTTTATACTTCACAGGTTGTTCAACAGTATGGTTTTTTTATATCGCTTATATTTATATTCAATCCTTTAGCTTCAATAAAGCTATCTTAATTAGGCTTATCATTTACTTCATGATTATAGTTTTAGCTATATCAGCTATGTTGCTTTTGATAGAGTCGCTGTTGCTGAATTCTTTTTTGATGATTTCACTTTGTTTTCTTTTTGTAAGTGTTTTATATGTCTATTATAAGAAAAATTTTTGTTAGCTTTTTAGAGTTTGTTTTCTCTTTAAAATTCGAAAGGAAGTACTTTAAGGAATTTAAAGGTTCCAAATATACTGTTTTTAATTGGGCTATTAAGTGCTTTTTTCATTGCTTTTTACTTCGTCTTGGGAAAGCCTATAAATTCCCTGCTTCCCATAAAATAAGAATATCTAATCCTGATAACTTAATTTTTGATCCGGCAGACTTAAATTTATTTCAAAGCGAAGGATGTTATTTTCAAAATTTTTCAGCAAAGATTATTATTGGTAAGGGCTCTTATATTGCACCTAACGTTGGAATTATTACTGCTAATCATGATCCTGAAGATTTATCTCGGCATTTACCAGGTAAAGATGTAATTATCGGTAATTCTGTATGGATAGGAATGAACTCTATACTTCTACCGGGTATCAAGCTTGCTGATGGTATCATTGTAGGTGCAGGTAGTGTTGTTACGAAGAGCTTTACTGAAAAAAATATAATCATAGCTGGTAATCCAGCAAAAAAAATAAGAGAAAAAAATGTTGAAGTTTAAATATGTAAGCATGCAAAAGGATGTTTTTGAAAAAAAATTAGGAGGATATTCACATTTTAAGGGGGTGACTGAATCATTGAAAAAAAAACACGAAGTTGTTGTTGTTGGTTACTTGATAGATACGCTTAATGTTAAAGGTGTAAAAAACAAGTCCCTAAGCAAGCGTTTCTTCTATTTCAGATTATTGTACGACTATATATGTGATTTTGAAAGTGATGTTTACTTAGCAAGAAAAACGTTAGTTGGAAGCCTATTATTTTCAATAATATTTCCATGGAAGAAAATGCTACTGACAATTTTAGATAAAAAACAGATACTAGTACTTGAGTACAACGGAGTATCAGGAGAATTCTTTCAAAATTTGCCTGGTGTCTTTAAAAATGCACTAAATATGGTAAATGTACTACCTACGATTTTCAGTGATTATACGTATTGTGTTAACGATTATATAAAAAAAAGTATTTTATGCCGATTTAACAAAGATAAGGTTTTTGTTTGTTATAATGGAGGCCCCGAATTTAGCCGCTTTTTTAAATATGATGAAATTGATTCTGATAAAAAAGTAAAGTTAGTCTTTTATGGTTCAGACCAAGAGCACTATGATATACCAAGCTTAGCTGAGTTTATAGCTAGTCAAGATAGTCTTGAATTAATACTTGTTGGCCCAGGTTTTGAGAAGTATCAATCTAGTAATGTAAAGTGTGTTGGCCCAATGAAATTAGAAGAATTAAGACAATATTTGGGTGAAAATGTTGCTTTATATGTTGGCATAATTCCACTAAAGCCGATCATAACTGATAAAACTATAAGGCCAATCAAGGTTTTAGATTACATGTCGTTAGGTATGCCTATTTTACATTCATGCTACTGTTTAGAAGGCTTTGAGCCACTTTCGGACTTTAAATTTGAATATGATTCTCTTGTCGATATTACAAGTCTTTTAAGCGAGATTTCATCTTTTGAGTATAAAAATCTTTCAAGATATGTTGAGTCTGCATATAAAAAATACACTTGGGACGTTACTTTGAATTCGTTAATTGATATTGATAAGAATGAGCAGTATCAGTAATTCGTTAATTTATCTTGTTTTTTTAACTATAATGTTTCCATGGGTTGGGTTTATACCTGGCCTTGACAATCAACCTTTTTTTGCTGTTTTTTTTCCTTTAGTGTTGCTGTTTCTTTGGAAGAAATATCGCATAAGTAAACAGTCATTAATACTTTTTTTTGTTAATTTGTTGTGTCTGGCAATTGCTATTTTTATAGATGTCCAGTCTGTAACTTTTAAGTTCACCCTGACCTATATTTATCTTTTTGTTGTGATACTCTTGCTTTCTACATTTCTTAGTGACCGCAGTTATATTATCACATTGCAGCATATCGGTTTTATTTATTTTGTTTATTTAATCGTCGGATTTATTCAGCTCTTCGTTCCTGATTTCCTATCTTTTATGGTTACACGTAGTGCTGAAGATGCTATGAGCTTTTCTGCTACAGGGCGTGGAGTACGCTCTTTAACACCGGAGCCAGCTACCTTAGGTAAATTGTTTAATATATTAACAATATTATATATTTTTATACTGAGTACCCAGAAAGGGTTCGTATCATCTGAGTTTAAAAAGAAATCTTTTTTTGTTCTTTTTTTTAATATTATTTTTGTGCTTTTTGTCAGTCGTTCTGCATATGCACTTTTAATATCTTTTCTTTTATTTTCTGCCTTTACACTTTTGTACTATAGATTTTATTTTATTATAAATGTTTTCATTTTGATTTTTGCCGTCCCGTTTGTTTTGAGTTTTTCGGATGCTTTTTCAAATGTTCGTGTCGTTAAAATTTTGGAATTGGTTTATAGTAACCCTGAGCTTCTACTCGAGCAAGGTGCAATTAAACGCCTTTTTAACATTCCTATCACTTTAAATAATTTAGGTTACTTCGGTCCTTTCGGTTCTCTTGATTCTACTGATTCCTTCTTATCTAGTATCTGGACGCCACTAGGTGGTCTTAATTATATAGTAGCGAGTAAGAATGTTGGTGGCTATGTTGAGATAATTCTTCAGCTAGGCGTTTTGTCTTTACCTGTAATGTGCTTTTATTTATATAGATTGTATTTTCTTTTTAAACATCCTTCTATGAAGCTTTCATTTTGGTTGTTTTTTTGTGTTTTTTTAGTGACGTTTCAAGATGGAACTCCTTCACTTGTTTTGACATGGTTCGTGGTTATTTTTATAAGTGAAAAGATAAGGATTAATAGGGTAAGCTTGGGATGATGTTCAATTTTGTAATATACTATGAAATCTTAAAGTATTTAAAGTTGATTCAAATTTTAACCGATTCTATAGATGGATTTGTAAACCCAAGGCTACCGATGAGTTTGTTTCATCAAGTATAACAAGGATCTCTAATTGGTTAGTTCATAATCTATATGATGAAATGTTAAATCTGGATTTATCGGCTACTTTTTTAGGGCTTACAAAGAAGTTAGATTTTCCATTTATTAGGAATGATCAAAAGCTTAGTAAGTTATGGCTTTACAATCTTCATTACTTTGAGGACTTATTATCGCTTAATGCTTCAAGTAGGCGAGATTTCCATGTAAAACTATTAGATAGATGGATTGATGAAAACCCAGTTGGTTTCGGTAACGGCTGGGAGCCATTCCCAATTTCTTTACGAGTGCCTAACATTCTTAAAGCATGGCAAGGTGGTTTGCCACTTCAAGAAAAGCACTTTAAGAGTTTACATGCGCAAGCTAGCTTTTTTTCTAATGTTCTAGAAAATCACCTATTGGGAAATCATTATTTAGTAAACCTAAAGGCACTGCTTTTTTGTAGCGTAATTTTTGACAACACACGTTGGTTGAAGCTTGCAGTAAAGGGTTAATGTCAGAAATCCCAGAGCAAACGCTTGAAGACGGCGCTTATTTCGAGCTCACACCTATGTATCATTCTTTGATTCTAGTAGATATGTTCGACATGTGTAATCTGTGTAGGGCTTATCCAAAACAAGTTCCCATAAAGTTAACCCACCTTATTGAAGGTTACATTCTTAAAATGTTGAACTTTATGCAATTGATATCGCATAACGACCATGGCGTGTCCTATTTTAATGATTAGGTGGTCGGGATTGCAGCTAATCAAGAGCGCATTATCGCTTATGCTCAAGCGCTTGGTTCTACCTTGCCAGAATTGGATATACAACAATTAAATGCAATAGACTTACGCCCTAGCGCATATATGGTCGCTATTAACAGTGGTCATAAGCTGATTTTTGATGTGGGTAATGTAGGTCCTGATTATATTCCGGGTCATGCTCATGCAAATACATTAGCATTTGAGCTTTCTATTGGCAGCGAGCGAGTTTTTGTAAATACAGGTATTTCCCAATATGGTTTGGGGGAACGAGGTTTAAAAGAGCGTA
>JAAZVO010000130.1 GCA_018623405.1 Crocinitomicaceae bacterium | reverse complement strand
TAAGTTTTTTCCATTCACAATATTTCTAGTTGAAGTATGAACTATTTTACCAACTACAGCAATTAGTTCAATTTCAGCATATCCATTTCTGTCAGAGTCAAATTCAACTGTAAATTGACCATTAGATGGAGAAGGATAAATCTTGGTATTCATTCCACTTAAAGTTTCACCTAAACCAACATTTTCGTTTTTGATAAATGTGATATCATGGCTGTTTTCAGCTCTTTCTTCTAAGTCAAGTAAAGATGCAATAACTGTCCAGTGGTAAGTTTTTGAATCTCCTAAAGCCAATCCTTGAGAATTTAAGAAACTGTAAATCGAATTGTAAGGAATTGTAATACTAGTTCCTTTTCCGCCATTACTAGAAGGTAAGGCCAATAATGGATTAAAGAAATTATTGAATGTTTCATCAAGCACAAAGTCATAATTTAATGAGTTTGTTGAGCCTTGGAAATCACCATTTTCCCAAGAAACATTCAAACTTTGTGTGCTGTTTCCCGAAATTGAAAGGATAGTTCCATCTGCAGGGCCAATCAAGTTAAATGGTACTGTTAATGCACCTCTTACAAATTTGATGTTAAATACATTGGTAGATTGTACAACATCATTTCCTTCATCAGCTCTAACTGTCCAAATAGCTTCAACACTATCACCTAAGTTAACTCCTAGGCTATTCAATAAACCATCTACAGCTGCAAAATCTAAAGTTAAGGTTTCATCCATACCGTTATTATCCGCAGGTAAAGAAGCCAAAGGAGGTGAGAAGTTACCACCAGGAACATCCAATAACCACTCGTAGTTATAGTTTCCATTTCCTGCTGAGGCCCAATCAATGTTAACTGGAGTTGTAGCATCTCCTTGAACCAACAATCTTGTGTTATCAGCAGGGTTGTTTAGCCCGAATGCTTTGATTACGCTACCTCTTACTAAAGAAATGTTAAAAGGACCATTGGTTGAGAATGCGTCTCCGGCAACGTTAGTAGCTCTAACATCCCAAATTGCATCAATTGTATCACCAATATTTAATCCATTTGCAATAAGTAAGTTCTCAATTGCTGTATAGCCTAGATTAAGCAAGGTATCAGCACCTGAGTTGTTTGAGTTTACAGTAGCTAAAGGATTTGAGAAATCTCCTCCGGGCACATCGATTAACCACTCGTAAGAAACACTTCCTGTGCCTGCGCTTGTCCAAGAAATATCTGCTGTTCTAATTCTATTACCGGTAACTTCTAGGGTTAAGTTATTTGCAGGAGCATTTAGGTCGAACGGACGTAAAACCTCACCTCTTACCAATGTGATTATGTATGGATTATTTGTTGCTAATAAAGTTTTAAATCCACCGGTTGCTCTTGCGCTCCAAGCAGAAATTAAGGTATCACCAACACTTAAACCAAGGTTAGCCAATAAACCATCAATTTGATTGTAGGTTAGTGATAATACAGTGTCAGCACCATTGTTATTAGAAACCACAGAAAGCAATGGAGAGGAAAAGTTTCCACTTGGTAAGTCAATTAACCAATCATATATAGGTCTTCCTGCTGGAGATGCGCTATTCCAAGTAATATCAACAGATTGGTTTCCATCACCTTCTACTCTAAGTAAAGTTCCGTTTGAAGGACCGATTTGCGTAAAGTTTGAAAGTACGGTTCCTCTTGAAAGGCTTAATCTGAAAGTATCTTGTGAGGGTAAAGTATCACCACCTGTGTAAGCCTCTACATACCACTCAAAAGTTTTGAAGTCGTTGTAAGGTACACCCAAGCTTATTAATAGTTGGTTTAAAGTAGCAGTAGTAAACCCAACTGTAGTATCAGTAGCAGGGACTCTTAAAATTGGATTTGCAAAGTTTCCACCAACTGTATCCAAAATCCACTCATAGGTTGTGAGGGTATCACTTGAAGGGTTCCATGTTGCAGAAATTACATCGGTATCTAAACCTTCATTTGTTAATCCTGCATTGTTTGAAGGAGAAACTAAGTTAAAAGGATACATTACCGAACCTCTAATCAGATCTAAATTATTAGAAGAAGTTGAAACAATTGTATCAGTTAAAGAAATAACTCTTACTCTCCAAGTGGTAGAAAGCGTTTCGGTTAATCCAATTCCTAAAGACTCTAAAAATCCATCAATAGTTCCAAAGTCTAAGGTTAACATAGAATCTAATCCACTTAAGTCTGAACTTAATGTTAAGTAAGGAGCGTTAAAGTTTCCTCCAAGAGTATCTAATTGCCACTCATAAGTTGCACCATCTACACTGCCTGACTCCCAAATAGCCTCTACTAAGTTTACACTTCCACCTTCCACAGTTAAAGAAGCGTTATTTGCAGGGGCAATAAGGTTAAATGCGCTAATTACAGGTTGTCTTTCTAAATCTAAAGCAAATGGAGCATTGAAAACAGTATCGGTACCATTGGTAGCATAAACTCTCCATTCGTAATTAACTACATCGCCAATAGCAACACCAGTAGAAATTAAGAAACCTTCTACTGTTGCATAGTCTAATGCTAAGGATGTATCTGTGTTGGTTGGAATTGCCAATAGAGGTGAAGTAAAACCTGCACCGGCAGAATCTAATTCCCATACATAAGTAATGTTAGGACCTGATTGTTGCCAAGAAACATCTAATGTTTTTGTGGCGTTTCCAAAAAATACCAAAGAAGTGTTGTTAGCAGGAGCTAAATAGTTAAAGCTTTTTATTACATTCCCTCTAGTAATTGAAATGTTAAAAGGCCCATTAGCAGAAGCAATATTTCCATTGTTTGATAATGCAGCCACATTCCATGAAAAAGGAACAGTAGCACCAACAGGAACGTTGTTATCCTCAAGTAATTGATCAATTGCATCAAATGATAATACTAAACTGTCAGCATTTAATCCCGTAGGAACAGTAATTAAGGTATCAGTTAAAGGTGAAGGTCCTCTTAAGTACCAATTGTAAGCAGCACCAAAACCTGCATCTTCCCAATCAATAGTAACAGTTTGCGATCCCGGGCCATCTACAGATAGCGTTGCTCCAGAGGTAGGAGCAGTTAAATCAAAAGGGTCTAATACAGTTCCTCTAACCAAATTCAAGTTTCTGCTAATTGTACTGTTAACAGTATATCCTGAGTTAGTAGCTCTTACTCTCCATTTGCCTAAGAAAAACCCATTCAATGGAACTGCCTCAGCAACTAATAAATCTCTTAATGTATCATAATCTATAGTTAAAAAAGTATCAGTAGTAGTAATTGCAAATTTCGGGTTCGAGAAGTTACCAAATTGGTTATCATATTGCCAGATATACGAAGTTCCTGTTCCTCCTGAGCCTTTCCAAGTTGCAGTAGCGGTATTTGTTGATGGTCCTGAAATAGAAAGGTTTGTGTTGTTATTTGGAGTTGTCAAAACAGGTTGGTCTAACACAACACCCCTTACTAAGTTGATAGTGAATGTATCGATTGAACCAACTGTATCAGTTAG
This sequence comes from Crocinitomicaceae bacterium, assembly GCA_018623405.1. GTDB lineage: Bacteria > Bacteroidota > Bacteroidia > Flavobacteriales_G > Salibacteraceae > JAAZVO01. The sequence continues at coordinate 3,842 of JAAZVO010000130.1, read as the reverse complement.
CCCTGCTGCAACTACCGTCCAATCAAGTGTAACTGTATCACCAACGTTTGCACCTAATGTTCCTAATGTAGTATTTAGGGCAGCATATGTAAATGTAAGAGAAGTATCTGCACCTGAATTATTTGAAGGCAGATTTAAAGCGGCAGGATTAAAACCAAAACCTGATAAGTTAGCTAACCAAGCATAGCCAAAACCTGTACCTGCACTATTCCACGTAATTGTAGCGCTTGAAGATGAATTTCCGTTCAGCACCAATGTTGCACCATCAGCAGGGGCAATTAGCCCGAAATCATTATAAACTTGACCTCGAATTAAATTAACATTGAAAGTATCTGAAGATGGAACAAGTACACCATTAATATCTGTTGCTACAACTGTCCAAACCAAATTTGAAGTATCGCCAAGGTTATTACCTAAGGCTGCCAAAAGGTTATCTACTATCCCTGTGTTTATAGTTAAAACGGTATCTGCTCCACTATTATTAGAGAGCGAAGAATCTAATGGGGTACCCATACCCGCAGAAGCTAAGGCAACATACCATTTATAAGATTGAATTGTAGCACCACCATCATTCCAAGTAATGTCTATCTGATTAGTAACATTTCCTGAGTTAACAATGAATGAGTTATTAGGGGGAGAAAGTAAACCAAATGAAGTTTGAGCAACTGCAGAAATGGTTAAACCAATAAATAATAATGATACAGTAATAATCCTTTTCATATGTGGTAATTTCGGTTTTCTAAATAATTGACACAATCTTACAAATATAGAAAAACAATTTTCCTACAGAAATTTTGTAAATTGCTGAATAATAGCGATTTGTAATTTTTTATTTGAATTAATCGTTTGATTTTAGGGCGCTGAAAAACCCTTTTAAGATTTCATCATTTTTTTCACGCGGAGTTATGATCTCTAAAACCCCTGCAGAATTCGATTTTATTAAACGTGTTGTTTGTGCTTCAAATTCCATTTCATTAGTTACCAAAAAGTATTTTAAATTAAAACTTTCAGCTATACCTTTTGCTTTAAATGAGTGATTGGTTTCAATATATTTTTCAAACTCATTTACACTTTTGGGCCCCTCAATAATTCTAAAAATCCCACCGCCTGCATTGTTTACCAAAATTACCTTTAGATTTTTTGGTAGGGCGGGGTTATAAAACGCATTAGAGTCGTAGAAAAAAGAGATATCTCCTATCAAAACAAAAACATTCTTATCAGGATTAGCAATGCAAACTCCAACCGCAGTAGAAATTGTACCCTCGATACCACTTGTGCCGCGATTGCAAAAATTCTTGAAATTATGGAATTCATCAAAAAGCTGCAAGTATCTAATTGGTGCACTGTTACCTGCCATTAGCAGACTACCTTTAGGTAATACTTTACCTAAATTTTTAAAAACCTTGAAATCTGAAAAAGGAGAAGAATAATTATTTGCTATTCGTTTTATTTCCGCGAACCTATTTTTTGCTTCTAGCACAAAATGTTTGTTGCCTTTTAATTTTTCAGGTGAGATTACTTTATGAAGGTTACCATTTTTTTGGTGAGTTATTTTTTGGTATGTATCCAAAATGAGATGTTCATCTCCTATATGAATATGGTTTTTTAAATCTCCATTTCTCAACCAAACTTTTACTTTCTTAGAAACAACATTGGTTTTGTAAGTAATCAATAATTCAGGCTCAAACTTTTTCTTTTCAGCTTTAGTTAAGCCTTCTAGAAAAACATCTATGGCATTAATACCATTTACATCACCCAAGTTAGAGGTGGTTTCAAAAAGAATTAAAGCCAAGTTTAGCTCGGCAATTTTTTTGATTAAGGAAATATCCTTAGGATTACTTAATCCTTGACCAACTAATAAAATTATTTTTTTTTCTGCTCCAAGTAATTCGTCAATTTCTAAAGTTGATTTTTCAACTCCTGTAGATTCCAAAGGATTTAGTTGAACAGAAAAATCGCCAATTAAATTATCAATGGTTTTTTGATATAATGGTTCATCGAAATGGATATTTAAATGAACCGGTCCTAAAGGGGGAGTGGAGGCCAAAGTTAGACTTGATAATACCTTTTGTTGAATATTGGTATCATTTACATTTTCTGAACTTCCTAAAACCGAACTTAATTTAACTACGTTTTGCAATGCCCCCGGTTGTTTAATGGTTTGTCCATCCGCCATTTCAATTAAGTATTCAGGTCTATCTGCAGAAATTACAATCAATGGAATTTTCATGTAATAGGCTTCTGCAAGTGCTGGAGCATAATTTAACAAGGCACTTCCTGAAGTACAAAACAATGCCACAGGTTTTTGCTTAGATTGGGCAATACCTAATGCTACATAAGCGGCGGAGCGCTCATCTATAATAGAGTGGAGGTTGAAGTTTTTTGTACCAATAGCCTCAATAACTAATGGGGCATTTCTTGAACCAGGCGAAATTACAATATCCTCTACCTGCACAACTTTAAGTGCGGCTAAAACTAATTGAGCTTGTGGTTTGTTGCTGCGCATCTTAAATGAAAGGACTTTTTAGTGTTCGCAATTTAGCCTCTGTTTCTTCCCACTCATTTTCTGCGATGGATGAGGATGTTATTCCTCCACCCGCAAAAATTGAAACGAGATTATCTGTTGCCTTCAAACACCTTAAATTAACATATAGTTCAGCCGATATTTCTGAAAAGTTTACAAATCCAAAAAAACCTGAATAATATTCTCTTTGGTAATTTTCATTTTTTAAGATGAAATCTTTAGCCTTATTTTTAGGAAGACCACAAGTAGCAGGTGTTGGGTGTAACTTGCTTATTAATTCTGTAAGTTCTTGATGTGATTTTAAATTTCCTGTAATGTCAGATTTTAAGTGAAGCAAATTTCCTGTATCTATTTGGTAGGTTTCGGAAGTTTTGAATTCGATACCTAATTCGCTTAAAATTCGCTCAATTTCATCGGTTACAATTTGTTGCTCTTCATACTCTTTTTTTGTCCACTGTTTTTCGTTTTGGGTTGTTTTTGAAATAGTTCCTGCTAGAGATGCAACCGAAAAGCTTCCATTTTTTGCATGTACAAGTTGTTCAGGGGTTGCTCCAATCCAAGTTACCCCATGGTATTCAAAAAGGTAGATGGCAGCTGTAGGGTAATTAGTTGCTAATTCACTTAAATAACTGCCCCAATTCGGGATGTCATTGAGCATTAAATTTAAAGGCCTTGATATTACAACCTTTTTGAGATTAGATAATTTTATAGTTTCTATTGCTTGCTGAATAAGTTTTAAATATTCGTTTTTAGATGAAGTTTTTTGACTTTGAATTTCAATTGGAAAATTATTTTCTGCGCTAGAAGAAACCTTTTTCTTTCCGACAATTTTACCTGCAATTATTTTTTCATGAGATTTTTCAAAAGGATGGAAAAGGAAAAGTGTTTCATTAATTGATTCTAATTCTGAAATATCACTTTTATTCAAAAGTGTATCAATTTCATATTCATAAAAATTTGAACTGTTAAACGACTTTAAGATAAACTTCATGCCTTACAAACAAAAAAGCCTCACCTACGGTTGTAAGTGAGGCTTCAGAAAATTATTTGATTTTTATTTAATTATCTGTATTTGATGAACAACATGCTCTTCATCTGAAGTTAATTTAACTACATAACTTCCTTCGGCAAGGTTAGACAAATCAATATTCATCATTAATTGATTATTTGGATTGATTGATTTAACCAATTCTCCATTAATTGCGAATATTTCAATTTGAGCATTTGTTAAATGTTTTTTCAAGTTGAAATTGATTAATCCATTTGATGGATTTGGATAAATCTCTAAACTGCTGTTTTCTGCAATTTCTCCAACTCC
>JAAZVO010000129.1 GCA_018623405.1 Crocinitomicaceae bacterium | reverse complement strand
TCTCTGTGCGTTGCCTCAAGGATTAAAAAAGTTAAAAGTTATGAGTTGTAGCCTAATTTCTTTGGGGCTTTTTTGATGGGTGGGATTGGCTGGAGCTAATTGAAATTTCTTTTATCTCTTTGCTAATTGCGGCCTTGCTATTAGGCTTAATTGGAAGTGATTTTAATTCTCCCAAAAGTTTAAAAGATGGAAAGTTTCTTCGAAGCTGACACTGAAATGGAAAGTAAACTCTTCGAAGCAGGGGTTAATCTATTTAATAATCCTTTGATTCAAAGTATACATTCAATTTTTTCTAGCCAATAAACTCAAAATAATTATTGGTATCAATTACCTTTACTTCTGCTTGGTAAGCGTCAATAAATTTTTGAGGAAATTTTACTTTCTTTTTTGATTTCCATTTGAATTGGAAAGCTGTTATTTTTCCGTCTATTTCTTCTACCCAATCTATTTCTTGTTGTTGCGCTGTTCGCCAAAAGTATGTTTTAGAATATCGTTTATGGTACTTCAAATACTTAACTCTTTCGCTGATTAAAAAATTTTCCCAAAGTGCACCTTTGTCTTGCCTAAGCGCTAGCGAATTGTAATTTGAAATTAACGCATTGCGCAAGCCGGTATCATAAAAATAAACTTTTCGATTGGTTTTTATTTCATTTCTTAAGTTTCTGCTAAAGGGATTTACCCTAAACAAAACAAAGGCTTTTTCCAATAAATCAATATAGCTACTTACCGTTTCTTTATTTACTCCTATTAGCTGTGAAAGTTCGTTGTACGAAACTTTATTGCCTATTTGCAGAGCCAAGGCCTGTGTGAGTTTTTGTAAACTATCGGCTTTCTTTATGCCCGATAGCATTAAAATGTCTTTGTACAAATAGCTGTTTATCAAGTTTTCCAACACTTCTTGTTCCTTTCCAACATGGTTTATCACATCGGGATACATGCCGTAAATTATTCTTTGCTCCAGTTGACTGTTTACTTCCAAAAAACCTATCGTTTTTTCAAGTTCTTCAAAAGAAATGGGGTACATATTGTATTCCCATTTTCTTCCTGTAAGTGGTTCGTTTATTTCATTATTCAATTCAAAAGCCGAAGAACCACTCAGTATTAATTGCAGATCTTTAAATTGGTCAATAATGATTTTAGATGTGATTCCGATATGCTTTATTCTTTGAGCCTCGTCTATAAACACTATTTTTTTATCGCCAATCAATCTTTTTAAATAGTTTGTGCTTGGTTCGGATAGTTGTTGTTGCACCGAAAAATCATCCCCATCAAGAAACAGAAAATCTTTTTCCTTTAAGATACTGTTGATTAATGTAGATTTTCCAACTTGTCTTGGTCCTATGAGCACAATAGCTTTGCCGCTATTAAATTTTTCAATCAGGGTGTTTTTCAAGATTCTTTCAACCTTCATATTTGGTGCCTTTTACAATGTACAAAAATACAAATTATTTTTTCAAATAGCCAAATATCATACTTTTTGGCCGCTATAACAGCCAAATATGTATTAAAACAGCCTTTTTAATGGCTAAATATCATGTTTTTTTGAGCTATTATAAATACAATTCCGCTGGATTTGCAATTCTACGGCATTCAAAACCTGTCTGTTTTTTTTGATTTTTTTGCCTCTTCTACCTATCCAAAAGTTTGGAATCTTCGGAAAAGTGGATGGACTTCTGTTTCTCTGGAATTTTTAGCGTTTGGGTAGGTGATTTGCTTTTTTTACAATTTCAACTTGCGTTTTATTTTAACCATAGGGAAGTTTTTGATACCAATCGTTATTCTATTTTTACACAATGAAAAAAACAATATTGGCTTTTGCTTGGATTTTATTATCGTTTGTTGGTATTGCCCAAACCATCTCCGGCAACCTTTCGCTTTTTGCCAATCAAGAAATCAAACTCGAAGGTTTCAACGGACTCAAAACCTATCCAATTTCCTCATCCAAAATTGATGTAAACGGTTATTTCCAACTCAGCTATTCCAAAGCAGATTATGGCGTGGGTTATCTGATGTCTGCAGATGAAAAACCGCTGTTTGTGATACTAAGCGGAGAAGATATTGAAATAGTTGGGGAGGCCTTGAGCTACACTGAAACCATCAAGGTTACTAAAGGACAAGAAAATCTATGGTTTGAGCAATACGCGAAAGAACACCCGCGAAGAGAACAAGCCTTGAGTGCTTGGATTTATTTAGAGAAAATATATTCGGTCGATTCTTTATTTTCAGTGCAAAAAACTCCTGTACAAGCTATACAAAAAGAAAAGCAACGCATTAGAAACGAAGATGCTGCATTTTTGGCGGAAATACCTAAAAACAGTTATGTTAGTTGGTTTCTTCCAACTCGCAAACTAGTCAGTTCGGTTTCTTCCGTTGCCCAATACCGAACAAAAGAAATTCCAGGCACTATCGATGCATTTAGAGCATTGGATTACACCGACCTGCGACTTTACAAAAGCGGTTTATTTAAAGATGCCATAGAAAGCCATTTTTGGTTATTAGAAAACAGCGGTCGCTCTTTAGATTCAGTGTTTATTGAAATGAAACTTTCTATTGATGTCATGTTTGAGAAATTGGTTTTAGATGAAGCCAAATTGAATGAAGTAACCGATTATTTATTTGATTTATTGGAAAAACACAGCTTGTTTCAAGCCTCAGAATACCTGGCTATAAAAGCACTCAACGAAACAAGTTGCACCATCAATACTGATTTGGCTAAGCAACTAGAGACATATCGTGCCATGAAAAAAGGTAAAACCGCTCCAAATATTGAATTTAACGAAGCGTATTTTGCACCGGGCTACACAGTAGGGAATTTACCAAAAAACCTCTCTGATCTAAAAACGAAATACACGGTGGTTGTTTTTGGGGCTAGTTGGTGTCCGAAATGTACGGAAGAACTCCCCGAAATAGTTAAACATTATTCAAAATGGAAAACGCAAGGTGTTGAAGTGGTATTTGTGTCCTTAGACGAAGACGAAAAACTATTTAGAAGTTTTGCAGGCACATTTCCTTTTATCAGTATCTGTGATTTTAAAAAATGGAACAGTCCTATTGTGAATAGTTATTACGTTTTTGGTACACCAACGATGTTTTTACTAGACGAAAAAAGAGAGATTTTACTGCGTCCAAACTCTGTGAAGCAGATGGATGCTTGGGTAGATTGGTATTTAGTACAAGGGAATAAGTAACATAAAATAACCAACGAAACGCTAACATGGGCTAAAATCAAGTGGTCACATAATTGGTTATTAAAGTTTGGTGGTCATTAGTTACTTTTGTGGTAACGGACAGTGAAGTGGTTTTAAATGCCCACCAGCTTTTAGCCCAATCCCGTTGTAACAAACAAAAAAACAAAATCTGCAGACCTAAGTCAAAATTTACTATTCAACTATCATCAACTTTTTTGTGGCATTTAAATCTCCACTTTCTAATTGGATAAAATATAGTCCTGAGCTTAAACTTGCTAGGCTTAGGTTCAATTGTTTAGTATTTGAAAAATAGGTTGCCAAAAGCCTACCCTCAATAGAAAGCACTTTTACTTTATAGTTTTCAAAAGAACTTGTTATCAACACCCTATCTTTAGTAGGATTAGGTGAAATTGAAAACTCAAATGATTTTTCTAACTCTTCTACAGAAGAAACCATCCTGCAATTTCCTACCAAATAAGATTGCATTGCACTTGAAGTGTTAAAGATGTTTGCACTCTTGTTGTAGGTGAAATAGTAAAAAATCTGCGAATTCCACAGCGCACTTAATTCAAAAGGTTGATTTGGCGTAAGCACCTTCACCTTTAAATTATTTGAATCTACTCCGTAATGTATCATGCAAATTGAATCGCCAATATTTGAATTTACGGAAATAAACTTAATTGTTGGGTTTTCTTTATCGGTTGAGAATTCATATTCAAAATCACCACTAGCGCCCTTTTGCAAGCAATTTACTTTTTCTACCACTTTAAGATTAATAGTGTTAGAATTTGTCATATTCCCTGCTTGGTCTATGGCTACTGTTTTAAAAGAGTAATTTCCCGGTATGGCTAACCAGTTGAACACATAGGGATAGTTTGCATCTGAAAGCACCCTAATATTGTTTAAATAAAGATCTACCCTGCTTATGTCATTATTCAAGTCAAAAGCAAAAGCTTCTATCGCAACAGAGTCGCCTTCAGAGTAGTAATCGTTATTGTTGGGAGACATAATTTTTACAGTTGGGTCGAAACTCAGCGAATTTGAAGAAATCAAGAAAATTTCATCTTCATCTTTTTGGGTACCATCATCTACGGTAAGTTTAATTCTGTAGGCTCCCGGATTTATACCCGTAAGAATAGGTTGAGCTACACTCGCGCTAGAAAAATGTAACGCTGTTGGCCCATCAATTTGTTGCCACAAATAGTTTAAACTACCTCCTGAAGGGTTAACACTATTGCTTCCATCTAAGGTGGTGGTACCTTGCGGTGTCATTAGGTACTTATTTCCTCCGGCATTGGCTTCAGGTTGGTTGTAGTTTAAAGGAGAATTCAGCCTAAATTCTAGTTCTCTTAGGCTAATTTGGTCATTGAGTAGTCCAATTCTTAAGGTCTGTTTTCCTTTTACTAACGGAATACTACTTATAGTTTCTTTTAACCATTCATTTGGGTTTGTTTGAGCAACCAAAACAGTGTCTGGTTTTAGCATATTCGGAAACTTAAAAGTTAACCCTAACTCATTACTGCTTGGGTTTGTGTAGGCTACATCTAAAGAATAAAAACCAGTTTGAGAAACCTCAGTGGTAAACTCCAACCACTCCCCTTCTGTTACATCAAAAACAGTTTTTGTGCCGTTTGCTTTTTGGCTAGCCGAGACTAATTCATCTTTTCTGTAATTGCCTAAATTTTCATGTTTTATTCTTTGATATGCAATACTTTGGCCTAAACCTGCTTCAAATAAATCATATTGTGAAGCATTTATAGCTCCGGGAATTTTAAATGGTTCCCCAAAAAATGGAAATTGCTCTCCCACCAAAACTTCAACAGTATTGGAAGGTTTTAAGCTGTTACCATGGTATATTTTTGCGTTAATTAACTGCTTGCCTAATGGTAGGTTAATGGCATTTGCTTGATATGGTTTTTGGTTGGATTGACCAATTAGGATCTCATTTCTATAAAACTCAACCTTTGTTGTATTTGAAGCTGTTCCTGTAACCTCTAAAGCAACTCTTCCGCCCAATGAGGCAGAAGTAAAGTTTGAAGTTAACCTTCCTTTACAGCTTCCTACCAAATAATTATCCTTATCAGCGGAATTATCCTTTTGCCCTAAGCCGGGATAGCTGTAAACGTAATAGAAATAGATTCTCTCCCCTTTTGATGCATTAACTTGAAACGGCACATTAGGAGCAGCGGGGTAACCGGGCATATTTCCGGGGTCGGTGCCGTAATAAATCAAACAAGTTGGTGAACCAATTCCCGCACCATTAGGAATAAAGGTGATGGATGGATTATTTTCGTGAGAGGAGAACTGAAATCTGAAATCTCCATTGGCAGAAATACCTTCACAAATTGGAGCTTGATTAACCTTAACCTCAACCCTATTTGACGTTGTGGTTTGATTATATCCGTCTTTTGCTATCGCTTTTAGCTCATATTCACCTGCCGATGGAGCCCATAAATATTCAAATGGTTGTGTGGTATCGTTAAACAACAACTGATTGTTGGCAAAAAATGCAACTTCATTCACTTCATCATTCAGGTCAGATGCAGAAACTGAAATATTAACTTCTTCTCCTTCTGAATAAACACCTCCTGAAGATGGATTATAAATAGATACTTTAGGCGGTACATTGGCCGAATAACTGCCAATAACATAAACTTGGTCTTTATCGGTGTAGTTTCCATTGTCAGTTGTTAACTCTAATAAATAAACACCTTCCTCTATTGCTGATACACTAGATGTTACGCTGTTTGGTGAAGAAATTCCCAACACTGTAGGTCCATAAATTTGCTTCCACTGGTAAGTTAAAGTTCCGCCCATTGGGTCTGTACTTTGAGAAGCATCTAAAGTTGTGGTTGAGGTAGGTAAAATAACAACCTGAGGAGCACCGGCATTTGCAACCGGCTGACTAAAAGTTAATGGAGAGTTATAAGCAAATGTTAATTTTCCAAAATTTAATTCTCCACCTTCAAATTGAAATTTCAAAACTTGCTTACCACCTTTTAAAGGCACATTTGTAACTGTTTTTGTTGACCAAGTATTCCAATTTCCGGTGTAATTAAAGTTGATTCCTTGTTTAACCTTTTGCCCATCAGAATAAATTTCTAATGGTCCGCCACCTGCATTGTTACCTGAAGCATATCGAATGGCAACATCATAAAAACCTGGAGTGTCTACCTCTACTGTGTATTCTAACCATTCTCCGGGCGAAATCCAACCAATTACCTTTCCCTCGCCTGCTTTAGTTTCAGTATCAACAAACTCGTTTGGTCTATAATCTCCATTATTGCCGGGAGTTAAATCTAAATAGCAAATATTATTGCCATTTCCTCCTTCAAAAAAGTCATAATTTCCGGATTCAATAACTCCGGGAATTGCTGCCGAAACACCACCAAAAGGTAACTGCTCTCCCACAGTAACCATAACAGGATTTGAAATATTAAACCAAGTTCCATCATAAATTTTAGCATAAAAATGATGAACGCCTGCTGAAAGCTCTATTGCTTTATAGGTGTATGGAGCTTGAGAGGTTTGTCCAATAAGCTTTTCGCCACTGTAAAACTCTACCTTGGTTGGGGTTCCATTAGAAATATTTAAGGTAAGATCTACACTACCCCCAACATAGGCCTCTTTGAAGCTTGAGGTTAAGTTTCCTTTTACATCTACATCTATACTTGTAACTAATTTTTTGGGAGGAACCTGCAAGGCAAAACCATCAGAGTAATTTACGGTAATTGAAGTATTTGAGTAATTCTGTGCAACGTATGTTTTGGTTCCATTTTTATTAAAAACCACTGCCAACGGATGATCTGATGTTATTGTAGCATCTACATTTCCCAATACATTCATGGCATGCAGCCAATGGTAAGTTTGAGCATCAGAAACACCAAATTTTAAATTTCTATCAGGGTATGAATCGTAAAGGGCAATTGCTTCTTCAGGATCAATAAATGCCAAATATTTCCACATTAAATCATGCCACAGGTTAACATTAGGGTCATTGTTTAAAATCCCTGTGTGTTGGGTTATCTCATTCCAAATTGTTCTAACATAACTCGTGTCTTGTCCTAAATAAAACGAACCACCATGCATTGGATAAAGCTCAATACCATAGGAGG
>JAAZVO010000128.1 GCA_018623405.1 Crocinitomicaceae bacterium | reverse complement strand
CAAACACAAACGAAGATATCTCCCTTAAACCTTTAGAAAGAACCCTCATAAAGACAGGTTTATTTTTAGAAATACCAATTGGCTTTGAGGGTCAGGTAAGACCACGAAGCGGGTTGGCTTACAAACATGGAATTACTGTTTTAAATACTCCAGGTACTATTGATGCTGACTATCGTGGTGAGGTAGGAGTAATTTTAGTAAACCTTTCAAATGAAACTTTCATCATAAAGCCAGGCGAACGTATTGCACAGCTTGTTTTTGCAAAGCGCGAACAAGCTAAATGGGAGGAAACCACAACCTTAACCAATACAAATAGGGGAAAAGGAGGATTTGGCTCAACAGGAAAACACTGATAATCAATAATAATCATGGCTAAGCAAGGCTTTCTACTATTTTTGCCGCCAATTACTTTTATATTATGAATTTAATTATTCCAATGGCTGGTATGGGAAAACGTATGAGACCCCATACCCTTACAATTCCAAAACCACTTATTCCTGTAGCAGGAAAACCAATTGTTGAAAGGTTATGCGAAGACTTAGCCGAAGTTTGTGACGAAAAAATAAATGAAATTGGTTTTGTTGTTGGCCGATTTGGAAAAGCTGTAGAAGAAAACTTATTGGCAATTGCAGAAAGACTTGGGGCAAAAGGAAAAATATACTACCAAGATGAAGCATTAGGCACAGCCCATGCAATTTTGTGTGCAGCCCCAACATTAACAGGCAAAACAATTGTTGCTTTTGCAGATACCTTATTCAAAACCCAACTTCATTTAAACGAAGAAAAAGATGGGATTTTATGGGTAAAGCAAATTGAAGACCCAAGTCAATTTGGTGTGGTTAAGTTAGATGAAAACGAAGTAATTACCGATTACGTAGAAAAACCCTCAACATTTGTTTCAGACCTAGCTATGATTGGCATTTATTACTTTAAGGATGGAGACTCCCTAAAATCTGAGCTTCAATTTCTAATTGATAATCAAATAATTAAAGGTGGTGAGTATCAATTACCTGATGCCCTTCGAAACATGACAGAAAAAGGCACCAAATTTTATCCTGGTAAAGTAGATGAATGGTTAGATTGTGGAAATAAAAACGCAACTGTTTTTACCAACCAAAGGGTACTAGAAATAAAGAAAGAAAAGGAACAGTTAATTTCTAGTTCAGTTAAAACACATAACAGTGTAATTATTAAGCCTTGTTACATCGGCGAAAATGTAGAAATTCTTAATTCTGTAATTGGTCCACATGTTTCAATTGGTGATAGCACTAAAATTGAAAACGCCAGAGTTCAAAATGCAATTATGCAAACCAATTGTATCTTAAAAAATGTGAATCTTGAAAATTCAATGCTTGGTTCTTACGTTCAACTTGAACAAACACCAAATCAGCTTAGTTTAAGCGATTATTCAACCTCAGGTATTTAATGCAGAAACTTTTTTACTACTCCTTCTTTTTTCTAATATTAATTGTTGGGTGTAAGTCTAAAGAGAAGGCTACAACTCAATCTTTTCCACAAACTGATGGAATTGAAAAGCTAGCTATTACAGAGCAAGAAGAAATTAAATTTCAAGAACTGTTTTTTGCAGGCTCTAAAGAAAAGCTGCTTGGTAATAGAAAACAAGCTTCTGAATACTTTGAAAAGGCATTGGCTATAAACCCAAATGCTGCAGTAGTTTGGTTTGAGCTGGCTCTTATAAAAGATGCCCAACAAAACTTAACCGAGGCCACCCTTTTTGCTGAAAAAGCTGTAACACTTGACCCGGAAAACAAATGGTATTTATTACTACTCGGCGATTTTTATAAAAACCTAAGAAGATATGACGATGCATCTGAGGTAATTAATAAAATGATAGCACTCAATCCTGAGAACATAGAAAACTATTATGAGCTAGCCTCAGTTCACATTTTAAATAATGACCTAAAAAAAGCCATTGCGGTATATGATGGACTAGAAAAGAAATACGGCCCCAAGGAAGATATCATTATCCAAAAACAAAAGATTTATTTGGAAATGAACAATACCGATGCGGCAATTGATGAAATTCAGAAACTTGTTACAGCATACCCCGGTCAAGTAAAGTATCTTGGTGTATTAGCCGAGTTATACCAAAAGGTGGGAGAAAGTGAAAAAGCGCTTGAAACTTACAAGAAAATCAATGAAATTGACCCGAACAACCCATTTGTACAGCTCTCCTTAGCTGAATACTACGAGCGGGCCGGAGAAAAAGAAAACGCACAAAAAGCCTTAAGGAAAGCATTTGAAAACCCTGACTTAGACATTGACACAAAAATTAAAATCTTATTAAACTTCTATAACATTACCGAGAGGGAAAAAAGTGAATTAGATTTTGCCTTAGAGTTAAATGAACTTTGCATTGAAGCCCACCCAGAAAACCCAAAAGGATACGCAATGTATGGCGACTTTCTTTTTAGAGGCGGAAAGTTTAATGAGGCTATAGAGGTTTACGAAAAAGTACTTGCTTTTGATAAAAGCAGATACTTGGTTTGGAACCAGCTATTAATGGCAACGTCTGAAGTTGAAGACTATGAAAGAATGGCTTCAGCAAGTAAAGAGGCTTTGGAGCTTTTTCCTTCGTTACCAAGCTTTTATTTTTTCAATGGTGTTGCTAATTATCAATTAAAAGATTATAAGCAATCGGTTAATGCTTTTGAAACCGGTAAAGAATTTGTTTTTGATAACCCAACCCTTAAAATGCAGTTTTTTAGCAACCTTGGCGATGCCTATTACGGCCTGCAAAAACACCCACAAGCATTCGAAAACTACCAAAAGGCTTTAGATATAGAACCTAATAACCCTTACATTTTAAATAATTACGCCTATTATTTAGCTGAGCTTAATCAAGATTTAGAAAAGGCGGCAGAAATGTCAAAGAAAAGCAACGAACTTGCACCAAACAACCCGTCTTATTTAGATACTTACGCATGGATTTTATACCGTTTAAGCAATTTTGAAGAAGCAAAAAAGTTGATGGAAAAAGCCTTTGCATCAGGTGGAAAAAGCCCAGTTTTAATTGACCATTACGGAGATATACTTTACAAACTTGGTAACACTAAAGAGGCTAAAGAAAACTGGGAAAAAGCTTTTGAAAAAGACCCTAACATAGAAGGTTTAAAAGAAAAAATTGAACGAGGCTCGCTAGATGAAGAATAAATACCTTATATGGTTTCTATTTATTGCTGTTTTGGTTTCTGCTTGTAAACAGAAGCAGAATATTACCACCAAAAAAATGGCTAATAAAAAGAACCTTCCTACCCTTCTTCAATCAATGGAAGAAAATGAGTTTAAACCTCAATGGTTTTCTGTTAAAGCAAGTATTGACTTTAGTAGGAATGATGAAAGCACCGGATTTAAAGCAAATATCAGAATGAAAAAAGACTCCATGATTTGGATGTCTATTACTCCACTAATGGGGGTTGAGTTGGGCCGCGTGTTATTTACCCCTGACACAATAAAAGTTATTAATCGTATTGATGGAACCTACTTTATAGGAAATTACGATTACCTAAACCAAAAGTTTGATACCGAGGTAGATTACAATGTAATTCAGGCGTTGTTATTAGGAAACTCGTTAAGCTTAGAAGAAAATGAAAAGCTAGTAGCATCAATAGACCAAGGAATGTATTTATTAAGTGGATTAAAAAAACGAAAACTTAGAAGAACCTTAGAAAAAGACGACCCTAAAACAAACAGTGACAGGGTTTACAGCGCCTGGATTGATCCGGTTACATTCAAAATCACAAAACAATCTTTTGCTGATTTTGAGTCTAACCACTTCCTAGAAGTGCAATACAGTGAATTTGAAAGTATCGAAAACTTATTGTTTCCTACAAGTACATCGATTTCGTTAGAATCTACAGATTCCGTAAAAACCTCTATTAATTACAGTAACTTAGTTGTGAATCAAGAGAAAAAAATGCCTTTTACCATATCAAGTAAATATGAGCCAATCAAGCTTTAAAATTTTCTTTTTCTTTTTGGTGAGCATTCTTTTTGCCGCAAATCTTTTTGGGCAATCTAGAAGTGAACTTGAAAAAAAGAAAAAGCAACTGATTGCTGATATTGAGTTTAAAAACAAGCTTCTTGAGGAAACGCAAGAAAATAAAAAAGCCTCTCTCAACCAACTAGTGCTGCTAAACAACAAAATCTCTGAAAGAGAAGATCTTATAAAAACCATTTCCAGAGAAATAGTTTACCTAGAAAAAGAAAAAGAAAAAACTGAATCGCTAATTCGGGCGCTTGAGCAAGACTTACAGCGGTATAAAGACGAGTATGCCAAATTAGTTTACAACACATTTAAAACCAAAAACAGCTACGACAAACTAATGTACATTCTTGGTTCACAAGATATTAATCAAGCTTTTAGGCGGATTAAATACCTGCAACAGTATGCTGAATATAGAATAAACCAAGCAGAGCTTATTGTAAGAACTCAAGAACAACTCAGTAAGAAAAGAGAGCAACTCTCTGTAATTATTGGAGACAAACAAAGCCTATTAGAAGAAGAAAAGGCTTCTAAAAACGTACTTTTTGCAGAAAAAAGCCTTCAACAAAATGTATATCAAGATTTAAAAAACAAGGAGAAACAACTCAGAATTGAAATTAAAAAGAACCAACAAGAGGCGGAGCGCTTAAAAAAGGCAATTCAAAAGATAATTGAAGAAGAACTAAGGCGTCAAGAAGAAGCTAAGAAAAAATCAGGGTTTGCAATTACTCCTGAGGCTAAAGCACTATCTCAAGATTTTCAAAACAATAAAGGCAAGTTGCCTTGGCCGGTAGAAAAAGGGGTAATTACTGAAAAGTATGGAGAACACCCTCACCCTGTGCTTAGAGAGGTAAAAGTTCAAAACAATGGTTTGAACATTGGTACCACAGAAGGGGCAAGCGCAAGAGCTGTTTTTTCAGGTACAGTAAGTGGTATTGTTGTAATACCGGGTGCCGGAATAGCAATAATTGTACGGCATGGTGAATTCCTAACTGTTTACTCTAACCTTGCAGAAGTTTTCGTAAAAAAAGGCGATGCGGTTGAGGTAAAACAAGAATTGGGAAAAGTAATTACAGACAAAGAAAAAGGCAAAACAGAAATTCACTTTGAGCTTTGGAAAGGGCAAGTAACAGAAAATCCAGCTTATTGGCTTTACAATGCAAATTAGCCTTCATAGAATTAACTACATTTGCCAGTAAATTAAGCACTTAAGATGATATTGAATAGCTTATTATTATGGTCGTTAGGTGGACCTGAAATAATCGTAATCCTTTTTGTGGTTTTACTATTATTTGGTGGCAGAAAAATCCCTGAATTAATGAAAGGGTTAGGCAAAGGCATTAAAGAGTTTAAAAGTGCTTCTGCCGGAGACGAAGAAAAAGGCGACAAGCAAAAAAAAGTCGAAGAATAAGCTTTATACTTTCACGTGACTTCCTACTCTGAGTTTAAAAATTTATTGGCTAATGGCGAAACGTCTGCATTAGCTACAACCCAAGCCTTTATTAATGCAATTGCCTCAAAAAAGCATTTAAATGTTTTTTTAGAGGTTTTTGAAGAATCTGCCTTAGCGCAAGCTAAATTGGTAGATGAAAAAATAAAATCCGGTACTGCTGGAAAACTTGCAGGCATGGTAATAGGCGTTAAAGACAATATTTGTATTGCAGATAAAAAAGTAAGTGCGTCTTCAAAAATTTTAGAAGGGTTTGAGTCTTTATTCTCTGCAACAGCTATACAAAGACTTTTAAAAGAAGATGCCATATTAATTGGTCGCATTAACTGCGATGAATTTGCTATGGGAAGCTCAAATGAGAACTCAGCTTATGGCCCTGTATTAAATCCGCTTAGCGAAGACTTGGTTCCCGGGGGCTCATCAGGAGGTTCTGCTGCTGCCGTTGCTGCCGGATTATGCCACGCGGCCCTAGGTTCTGATACAGGAGGCTCAATACGGCAACCGGCTTCATTTTGTGGTGTTTATGGCCTTAAACCAACATACGGAAGAGTTTCAAGATATGGGCTTATTGCTTATGGTTCATCATTAGACCAAATTGGTCCGCTAACATCAACCATTGAAGACTCGGCATTATTGTTAGAGGTTATGGTAGGCGCAGATGAATTTGATACAACTGCCTCTAAAAAAGAAGTTGATAAATATTCAAATATTCTAAAGACGAGTGAGCCTAAAAAAGTCGTTTTTCTTTCAGACCCAATTGAGCATCCAAACACTGACCCCGAAATAGTTGCGGCTACCAAAAATTTATCTGAAAAACTACAGGCGGAGGGTCATCAAGTAACTTTTAAACCTTTTGAGCTTTTAGAACATTTGGTGCCTTGCTACAATGTTATTTCAAATGCAGAAGCATCTTCAAACCTTTCAAGGTACGATGGTGTTCATTATGGATATAGAAGCGCTGATGCGGAAGACTTGGAATCTACCTATGTAAAAAGTCGTTCAGAAGGTTTTGGGTGGGAAGTAAAAAGAAGAATAATGCTAGGCACCTTTGTGTTAAGCGCCGGTTATTACGATGCATATTTCTCAAAAGCACAAAAAGTAAGAAGGTTAATCCAAAATTACACCAACCAACTTTTGGCAGACGCAGATTTTATTATTTATCCAACCACCCCAAATACTGCATTTAAAATAGGGGCAAAAACAGACCCTATTGAAATGTATCTGCAAGATATCTTCACTGTTCATGCTAACCTTTCGGGTAACCCTTGTATTTCATTACCATTGTTTAAACATAGTAACGGAATGCCATTCGGAATGCAGTTGTTGGGAAAGCATTTCGCTGAAAAATCATTGTTAGATTTTTCGAATTATCTAATTCACACTGTTTAGTGTATAATTAGGTTCGGTTTTAATCGTTAGCCTTACTGCTTACCGCTTTTTTTGTAATATGCGATACTTTGTCATAATTTTTACATTCATTTCCATTTTAAGCTTTGGTCAAACCGATACCTCAACTTCTGCAAAAGAAAGTTTGGTACTTAATAAAGACTATCCAGAATTAAAAGCTTTAGATAGCCTTTGGATGCTGCATTGCAACACCTCTATGGGATTTGTTTTCGACTCCGTATCATTAAATAGCTACAACTATCCCTTTGATTCTGTTCCAAGGTTTTCTTCTGAAGAAATGGAACAACGCCTTCGGTTGCTAGATGGAAACACTCCCTTTGATTTAACCTATAATGATAGAGTAGAGGCTTTTATCAAGCTTTATGTAATCAAAAGAAGAGAGCTTTCCGAAAAAGTATTAGGCCTTTCGGCTGTTTATTTTCCATTAATAGAGCAAATACTAGATGAGGAAGAAATGCCTATTGAATTTAAATATTTAGCCATT
>JAAZVO010000127.1 GCA_018623405.1 Crocinitomicaceae bacterium | reverse complement strand
GTAAATACAGTTAATAATAAGGTGTAAAATGATCTCATCGCAATTTAGATTTTAATTGAACTGCAATGTTTGGCAACAGTTGTTACTATTAAAATAGACCTATTTTAATCCTGTTTTAAATCATTCCTTATAATGTTAAGAAATAGGGTACAGCGGTTTATATTCTGTTAAGCTATAGATTCAAAAGAATTTACATTTTTTTAACCTAAAAAAGTAAACAGCCCTATTTAAGTATAAAACATCTTAAAGAAAACATTAAGCCCTAAATATTCAAGTTAAAGAGACCTACGAAAAGCAAAAAATTGATTTTGCGCATTTTATTTTAATATTAGAATTTAGACATTCGTTTTTTAAACTTTTTTCTATGAGCAACCCTAAACCGAAAAAATTTACTTTTCCCTTTGCGGCTATTGTTATGCCTGTGGCACTAATTGTTGCATATGTTATTTATACCTTTATTTTAGGGTCAGGAGCCAATTTTGAAGGGGGAAACAATGCTAACCAACCCCTTGCTGAAAATTACCTCGGCGTAATTTATAAAGGCGGGCAAATTGTAATACTGCTTATCACCTTTATAATATTGGTTTTTACTTATGCCATTGAGCGTTTTTTAACCATTTGGAAGGCACGAGGTAAAAAGAACAATCAGGTTTTTGTGCGAGAGATAAAAGCCCTTTTAGCCGAACATAAAATTGAAGATGCTATAAAAGCTTGCGATGCACAAAAAGGTTCGGTTGCCAATGTGATAAAAGACGGACTGCTTGTTTTTCAAAAAACCGAACAAGATAAAGCAAGAGATTTCGACCAAAAACTAATTGAACTTCAGCAAGAGTTAGAAGAAGTAACCCAATTAGAATTGCCTGTACTCAACAACAATTTAATTGTTATTTCAACTTTGGCTTCCATCTCTACCCTTGTGGGGCTTTTAGGAACAGTTACGGGAATGATTAAAGCTTTCTCCGCACTTGCAAGAGTTGGCGCTCCTGATGCTGTTGGTCTTGCCAACGGAATTTCTCAAGCCTTGGTAACAACAGCTTTAGGAATTACCTCTGCTGCCATTGCTATTGTGGTGTATAACTACTTCAGCTCGCGTATTGATAAAATTACGTTTGCTATAGATGAGGCTAGCTTTAGCATTATCCACACCTTTAAATCTAAAAGAAGTTAAGCATGCTTAAACTAAAACAAAAAGGCAAAAAACAATTAAAGTTAGACATGAACCCCATGACTGACCTTGCCTTTTTATTGGTTACTTTTTTTATGCTTACCACCACCTTTAAAGCCGAAGAGCCGGTGCAGGTAAACAACCCTAGCTCTACTGCTGAAATTAAATTGCCCGAAACTAATATCATGACCATTACCATTGCTGAAGATGGAAGGGTATTTTTCGGAATTGACGGCCAATACACAAAAGAACGTTTAATCGACTTTATTGATCAACGGTATGATTTAAGTCTTGATGCGGCTCAAAAAAAACGCTTTAGTCTTATCTCAACTTTTGGTACTCCCGTTGGGCAACTCAATGATTTTTTAGCACTTTCATCTACAGAGCGAATGAAGTTAGAACAACCGGGAATTCCTATGGATTCAACTGCAAATGAGCTTGCCGAGTGGATTGTGTACTCACGAATGATAAATCCTAATTTAAGAGTGGCAATTAATGGAGATACCGAAACCAAATACCCTATGGTAAAAAAGGTAATCTCCACTTTGGTAAATAACAAGGTTACGCGGTTTAACCTAATTACAGATAAAGAAACATTGCTTGAAAATGGCTAAAAAAGAGCATGTAATATCAGAAACCAAGGCAGAAAAAGCCAAAAACAAAAACCTGCGCAAAGAGGTTGATATAGACATGAATCCCATGGTAGATTTGGCCTTTTTGCTGCTTACCTTTTTTATGCTCACCACCACTTTTAGCAGACCGCAAGCCATTGAGCTGGTGATGCCGGCCAAGCCACAAAACGAAACCGAAACTGTTGAGCAACCTATTAAAGAGTCTAGGGCACTTTCGATTTATTTAGGCGATGAGGATAAACTGTATTGGTTTTTGGGGGTAACAGACCCTGAGGTGCATTTTACAGATTATACAAAAGATGGGATTAGAAAAATATTACTGGAAAACAATGCGGAAATCCTAGATGTTGTTGTGGTCATCAAGCCTTCAGCTTCGTCTAATTATCAAAATTTGGTAGATATTTTAGATGAAATGGCAATCACCGGAATTCAGCGCTACGCCATTGTAGATGCAGCACCTGAAGATGATCAACTCATTCTAAACTTTGAAGGAGCATGAGCAATCAAAGTTTACATAGCAACCCAGAGTTAATCAAATCGAGCCATTTTGAGGATTTACTTTTTGCAAAAAAAATAAAGCTTACGGGGCTTATGAACTTAGGCAACTGCAACATCGCAATGCAATTGTTGGATTGTTAATTAGTGCTTTTTTGGTAACCTTCGGTTTTTCGTGGTCTTTTATTAAAGATGTTTTCGAAACAAAAAAAGAAACGCCCATAAAAATTAGAGAAAAAAGAGTTTTGAATTATTCTGAGCTTTCTGCACCCCCACCAATTGAGTTAGAAAAACCGCCCCCTGAAAAAATGAACGTGGAATCTAGAAAGGTGAAAAAGTTTGTTAAACCGGTAGTTAAACCCGACGAAGAAGTTATTGATGAAGAGTTGATTCCTACCATTGAAGAATTGGAAACCGCAGATGTAGGCCTTGAAGATGTAGAAGGCCTCGACTCATTAATTTTAGACCAAGACATTGCCTCTTTTGATGAATTAGAAATTGAGGAAAAACCCGAAGAGCCTTACATTCATGTTGAGCAAATGCCAAGTTTTCCTGGTGGTGAAGTTGAGTTGTTTAGGTATTTAGGTCAGAATGTGAAGTATCCGCGACTAGCCAGAGAAAGTAAAATTACGGGGTTGGTAATTGTTAGGTTTGTGGTTGACAAAGAAGGAAACATCACAAATATTCAAGTTATGAGAGGCATTGGCGGTGGTTGCGATGAAGAAGCCGTTAGGGTTGTAGAAGGAATGCCCAAATGGGAGCCCGGCGTGCAAAATGGAAGGGCTGTACCGGTAGTATTTAACCTTCCTATCAGATTTACGTTAAGAGATAACTAATGAAACTTTCAAAAATATTTGCCTACCTTAGGGGTTTGTTGTTTATAGGTATCGCAGTTTATATCCTTTTCTTTGCAGACGGCAGTTTAACATTTCAAGTTTGGCAACGAAATCTTTTTGCTTCCATCTTAATTGGTTTAGGTATTTATCGGTTGGTGCATACCTATCGCTCTTAATCTTTTTAGGTTGTACACTTTCTACAACACAAAAGGCAAAACCCATTTATGTAGATGCCATTTATGCTGAAGCAATTAATGCCTGTGCTACAGTTTATAACAAACGATTTAATCAAGCAATTGAAATAATCCAAAGACCCGAGAAAGGTGTCATAAATGCCCTTTTGAAAGACTCCACCAAATTAATAATCACGCTACTCGAAGCAGATTCTAACCTCCAAGAAATATTCTCTTCAAAAGGTTACACCTTACAAAGCGAACCTCTGTTTTACTCTGCCCTAATTGGTATTGCTCCACAAAAAAGAGTTTTTAACCCCAAGCAACTTAGCATGGTTTATCAGTTAAAAGAAGACCAAAACTTATCAAATCAACTTTCAAATATTTACGAGCAATCTAACTATGGTTTTGAGCAATTAACGGATATGCTTTCACGCCTTTCTGTTGATTATCAAGCGGTGGGCATTATTGACCTTTTTACCCTTCAGAACTTCAAACGCTCAGAGGGTTGGCCATATAAAAACGCATTTCATATTTTACCGGCTTTGGTAAATACCGATACTATTTTTCCAAATTATGAAGCTATTGCGACAGGAAAATATCCTTATTACAGGACTATAAACTTTATTGCAAAGCCGAACAAATAACAGATGAAGAAAGGTTTTTAAGGTTTTTATTCGAAAAAGAAGGTCAACTCATTTTAGAAAAAGAAGGTTTAATTCCGGTTAGAGAATACCCCAAAACCTTAAAGTTTAAATAATCAACTTTTTACATTTTTTAAGACTTTTAATTTATTAGGTTGCTTACTTTTGATAATGAAAGTAAAGCTATTATATTAAAAAGTTTATATACCCTCTCCGCAATTATTACTTCCGCACTCATTTTGTCAAGCTGTGTTACTGTTAGGCAGGGCACCGTTGGGGTTAAAAGAACCATCGGAAAAATTGATGAAAACGTTATTCCACCCGGAGCAAAACTTTACAACCCTTTTGTTAGTAAGGTAATAATTGTACCCATAAGAACCGAAAATATTGAAGTTAGTCTTGATCTTCCCTCAAAAGAAGGATTGAATGTAAAAGCTAAAATCTCAATCCTTTACCACATAGACCAAACCAAAGCCACAACCATTGTTGGAGAAATTGGTATGGATTACGAAAGCATAATGATACTTCCAGTTTTTGGGGCCGCTGCTGCAGATGTAACAGATAAATACATGGCCAAAGACATGCATGCCGGCAACAGGTTCGAAATTGAAATAGCTATCAAAGAACAAATGATGAAGATAATTGGCGACCGGGGTTTTATTATAGAGTCCGTCCTTATGAAAAGCATCCAACTTCCCGGTCGCCTTTACCAATCTATTGAAGAGAAGCTGCAAGCAGAACAAGATGCACAACGTATGGAATTTGTACTGCAAAAAGAAAAGCAAGAAGCACAACGTAGAATCATAGAAGCTGAAGATATTAGAGATGCCAACAAAACAATTTCTGAGGGTTTAACAAAGGAAATCATACAATTTAAGGCGATAGAAGCATACCGAGAGCTTTCTAAATCGCCAAATGCAAAAATAATTATAGGTAGCGGGTCGCAACCCATACTTATGGACCCTTAGTTTTTGTTTTCAGGGAGAGGATCGCCATTGCTCCGTCGATTTTGGTTTGGGTTTAGTGGGGCTTTGGCGATTTTTTATTTTCTACAACATCAGCTCCATTACGAAAACATCGTTACGAACTTTTCGTAATTCTTTAAAAAATGGAAAACGCTAAAAATTTTGAAGGTGAATCGCCTCCGCTGTAGCAGATTTTTATGAAAAGGCAGGGTGTTTAAATTAAAAAGCTCGCCTTCGTTTGTTCAACGAAATGAAATGTAGATGAAGTTCCTCCTTTTCAGTCGGAACTTCTGCTAAACCAAACGCTTATTCATTAATGCTCTACCTGAACCTGATTTCAAGTATTTCTCAAAGTTGAAGGCTTTGTATTTATCATTAAAAACTATATAAGTCAACAACTCAAAAGGAAGTCTTGATGATGTTGATTTAACTTGACCATTTTCATGTCTCTTGAGCCTTTCTTCTAAATTGTTTGTACACCCGGTATAAAGTTTCCCATCAGCGCATTTCAAAATATAGACAAAGTGCTTTTCCATAATTATAAAATTATAAAAGAAACCCAAGGTGGAGCCTCTCCGCCGTAGCTCGCTGATTAAAACTTGAAAACTAATACGTTAAAATAAAAAAGCTCGCCTTCGTTCCTTCCCTTTGGTCGGAACTTCGGCGAGCGAAGGTGGAGAATATCGGAGTCGAACCGATGACCTTTTGACTGCCAGTCAAACGCTCTAGCCAGCTGAGCTAATCCCCCATAAAAAGAACATTTGGTCAAACGCTCTATCCCAATAGCTATCGGGAAGCTGAGCTAATTCTCAAGTTTTTCAAGGGATTAGCGAAGCGCCTGTCCCGAGAACGAAGTGCTTCGGGAAGCTAATCCCCCAAAGAGGGCGCAAAAATATCATATTTTCTCATTCATTCAATTTCAACTTTACATTCAGTTAAATTTGTGTTGTGCGAAATTTTGCTGTGTTTATTCTTTTGCTTCAAACAGTGTTTGGTTTTGGCCAAGGGAAATCATTAGGTGATATAGAAGCCGATTTTCAGGGCGGAAAAGCAGAGTTTAAGCAATTGCTGCTTCACGAAATGATTTACCCTCCAAAAGCGCTTGAACAAGGCTTAAAAGCCAAGATTGGCTACGAGGTATTTGTGAAAAAGAATAGTGAAAAAATGATTACCCGTCCTTTATTCACCGATGAGGAGGCTTTTAACGAAGAAGCTAAAAGACTAATCAACTTAACTGAATTTGTTCCGGGAGCAATTGATGGTGACCCTTATGATTCCAAAAAAATGGTAATTATCAAATTCAATCCAAAAAAGTATAAAAAAATGGTTGAGCAACGCGGCTATGCCATTCCACCTAAACCTGCAAATGCAAGCCCAAAAATTGAGGTATTCTCTTCAGATAAGGTAGATCAAGCTCCTACTCCATTACTACCAAAAGGTACATCAATAGATGGTTTCATTTACAAACAAATTACTTACCCACCACATGCGGTAAAAATGAATATGACAGGTAAAACCATTTTAGAATTTGTGGTAGAACCTTCCGGTAATATCACTAACGTTCACCCATTACATTACTTAGGAGGAGGATGTTATGAAGAAGCAAGGCGGGTTTTAGGACTCATTAAATGGAACCCTGCCATAAAAAATGGCAAAGTAGTAAGATGTAGAATGAAACATACTGTTTATTTCAATTTGCCAAACACCCAAAAAAGGTCTCCTCTTGAAACCATTGCCGAATGAGCCTTTCCCTTGAATTTATCACCCATTTTTCCAAAGAGTTATCTGCTTTTTTCCAAGAACCAATTACCGTAAAGAGCTTTAAAACTGTTTCAGGAGGCTCCATCAATCAAACTTATAGGGTAATCACAAATCAAAATAGTTACTTCTTAAAGCTAAATGATGCCAATAGTTTTCCAAACATGTTCGAAACTGAAGTGATTGGTTTGAAAACACTTCAAGGAAAATCAGGAATTTTAGTTCCAGAACCTCTTTTAATGGGAGAGATTGGTGCTTTTAAATATCTAGTAATGGATTATCTTGAAAAAGCACTAACCCCTTCAGGTTTTTGGAAAAACTTTGGATATGAATTAGCTGCATTACACAGAAATTCGGCTTCAAAATTTGGGTTAAGTCATAGTAATTACATTGGGTCGCTTCCTCAACCAAATAATTATCATTCAACCTGGAGTGAGTTTTTCCGTTCAGAAAGGCTCAATCCATTGGCAGAAAAAGCTGCTCAAAAAGGACTTTTAGACAATAAAGATATGGAGGCTTTTAATAGTCTTTTCAATAGGATAGATGAAATTTTTCCAAACGAACCGCCTGCCCTCCTTCACGGCGACCTTTGGAGCGGAAACTTCATGTGTACAAAAGAAGATAACCCAGCCATTTTCGACCCTTCGGTTTATTATGGTCACAGAGAAATGGACATTGCTATG
>JAAZVO010000126.1 GCA_018623405.1 Crocinitomicaceae bacterium | reverse complement strand
GTTATGAGTTACTTTCTTCTTGTTTTTGTTTTTCTTCTAATAAATTCTGATAGTAACTTTCAGCTTTTCTAAGGAATTTACTATCCGAAAAAGAATCGACAAAATTAACATAAGCTTTCATTGCTTCGTCAATTCTTTCCATTTTTTTACTTTCTACACTATTGATAGCCAATAAATAACTAGCTTGAAGCATTAAAAATTCAGATTCTTCTCTGTATTTAGTATCCGGAAAATCATCTAAAAAGTTCTTAAACGAAATAATAGCTGATTTATAGTTCTCTGTTGTTAAATACAATCTAGATTTCTTGAAACGCTTTTCAGCTAATTTATCAAGTAAATCATCTACAAGCTGGTTGCAAGAATCTACATACTGGCTGTTTGGATATAGGTTTACAAACAGTTGCATTTCGTTGATTGCTTTTACTGTATTGCTTTGATCTAATGAAGGTTTTGGAGAATTTTTGTAGTTGCAAATCCCAATCATAAATTGGCATTCTTCTGCTTTATCACTTGCAGGAAAAGTTTTAACAAACTGAGAAAACCTATGTGCCGCCAAAATGTAATCTTCTAAATAATAATCGCAATAGGCATATAGATAGTAAAGGTTTTCCGCTTTTTCCGTTCCTCTATATATAGCAATAAGGTCTTCAAATAAAGGATAGGCTTTAAAGTACTCCCCTTCTTCGTAATACTCAATAGCCTTGTCGTATTTCAAATTAATATCGGCACTTTTTAAAACCTTTTGGTATTCAGAACAGGCTGAAAAGCCAATAAAAAGAATGAAAAATAAAAAGACTTTTTTCATATGGGGCTGCAAATATAGCTGGGTTATAGTTAAGTGATTAGACTATGTTTAATGTTCTTAACAATTACAGGTTAGCGAGTTATCCACCAATTGTATTAAAATAAGGGTATTGTTGTACTTTTGTGCCAAATTTAAACGCATATATCGTGGATATATTTGACAAGATTAAAAAGAACAGAGGACCATTAGGTCAACATGCCGGTTTCTCACACGGCTATTTTACTTTTCCCAAGTTAGAAGGTGAAATAAGCAACAAAATGAAATTTAGAGGTAAAGAAATGCTCGTATGGAGTATTAACAATTACCTTGGACTTGCAAATCACCCAGAAGTAAGAAAAGTTGATAAGGAAGCTGCCGAAGAATATGGATTAAGCTTACCTATGGGAGCTAGAATGATGTCGGGTAACACCAACATGCACGAAAAACTAGAGGCTGAGCTTTCTGCTTTTACACAAAAAGAAGACACCATTCTTTTAAATTACGGTTACCAAGGAATTGCATCTGCAATTGATGCTTTGGTAGATAGAAACGATGTGGTGGTTTATGATTCTGAATCACACGCTTGTATTATTGATGGAGTTAGAATGCACCAAGGAAAAAGATTTGTTTTTCCACACAACGACATCGAAAAGCTTGACCTTCAGTTAGAAAGAGCTTCAAAATTAACATCACAAACTGGTGGTGGCATTCTAGTAATTACCGAAGGAGTTTTTGGTATGGCCGGAGACCAAGGTAAGCTAAGAGAGATTGTAAGCCTAAAAAACAAATACGACTTCAGACTTTTAGTTGATGACGCTCATGGTGTTGGTACAATTGGCCCTAATGGAGTTGGTACAGGTGAAGAGCAAAATGTGCAAGATGAAATAGATGTTTATTTCGGAACATTTGCTAAAGCTTTTGCCTCTATTGGTGGTTTTATTAGCGCCAACGAAAATGTTGTTGAATTTTTAAGATACAACATGAGGTCTCAAATTTTCGCTAAATCATTACCAATGTCAATTGTGGTAGGTAACTTAAAGCGATTGGAGTTATTTAGAAACGACCCATTTCATAGAGAAAACCTTTGGAAAATTGCAAATGCCCTTCAATCAGGTTTAAGAGAAAAAGGCTTTGACCTTGGAGTTACCAACTCTCCAGTAACGCCTGTGTTTATGAGTGGAGGTATGTTTGAGGCTTGTAACCTTATTGTTGATTTAAGAGAAAACTACGAGATATTTACCTCTATGGTTGTTTACCCTGTTGTACCTAAAGGTGTAATTATGCTAAGGTTAATTCCAACGGCGGCACATACTTTAGAAGATGTAAATTACACCATTGAAGTATTTGAAAAGGTTCAACAAAAACTAAAAGCCAACGAATACGATAAAGAAAAAATAGTTTTTGCTTAAAAGCTATTCTTCTAAAAACAAAAAACGCCTTGATTACTCAAGGCGTTTTTTTTGACCTAAACACAAGACTTATCTTTTGAAAATAAGCTCTTGTAAAATTGTATGATTTTCTTTTTTTAGTCTCAATAAATAAGGTGCTTTTGGCAAACTTTGAAGATTCAATAATTGCCTTTCTTGAGTTTGAAGCACAACGCTACCTTTCATATCTAAAATTTCAACTTCATCAAAGCTCATGGCATCAGAAAAGTTCAACTCGTTATTAAACGGATTAGGAAAAATTAAAGGATTTGCCTCCACAAATTGATTATTAATAGAAGTGCTAGGAACGCCATTAGTTGGCGTTAAAAACGCATCTAATTGTTGCGTAGCGCCTTGGTTGATAATTACGTTAGTTAAAGTTGTATCGCGGTAGCCTGGCTTTGAAAAACGAACCGAGTAACTGCCAGTATTTTTTACGCCGGCAGCATAATTTCCGAATTGAGTAGTTTGGTAACTTCCCATGCCAATTATATCAATTGTGCAGCCCGTAATGGGATTTTTGGAAACTATGTCTCTAACATCGCCAACAATAAATCCGGGAGTAGGCAAATTGGTGGCATCTAAAACAAACAATCCTTCTTCAATATCGGCAATCAATATTTTATCAGAATTAAAATAAGGGTAAACACCCCAAGCACCATGGAACCCATTTACAAAATTGGGTGATGTATCATATTTTCCTACTTCAACCATAGCTAATGGGTTTGAAATATCTAAAACATGCAGCCCTTCACTGTAGTAAGAGGTAAAAAGCAAATTTCCTTTTACCATTGAGTTGTGAGGAATTGGAGCCGGTAAAGCACTCCCACCTAACCTATATTTTCCTACTTGGTAAGGATCATCAAAATCCATTACGCTGTAAGCGCCAATGTAACCTCCGGGAATCTCGTCTGTAGTGAAAACGTAATCACTATTTTCTGATGGCCAACAATTGTGAGCAAACTTACCGGGAGTTTCAAAAGAGCCTATTAACTGAGGGTTAGATTTATCTGAGACATCGTACATCACTTGTAGGCCTTCATAAATGGCCGAACCCCACAGGGTGTCATTTCTAACGAAACCATCATGTAAATAAAAATCATCTACAATACCAACTTCCTGAGGATTTTTAGGTTGGGAAAGGTCAAAAATAATGGCTCCTCCCTCCTTTTGATTTGCTCCAAAAATGTAGGCAAATCCATTTTCATCAATCCAAATATTATGGGCCGAGGTAAAAAAGTTGGGCCAACCATACAGGGTATCTAATGGTAAAGCATTTGAAGATGGAAGCGGCGATAAATCAACAATAAGCACTCCTCCGGTATTTTCGTTTGTAATGTAAGCATGGTCATTCCACACTTTTATATCACGCCAAGTAGATTTAGGACCTGCTTCATAAAATACTTCTTGTATGTTGGTTGGGTCTGTAACATCTAAAACAGAAAATCCTTCAAAGGCACCTACTAAAGCATATTGGTTTCCAAATTCATCTACATATCCCCAAACATCACTAATTTCTTGATTGTATGAAAATTTACCTTGGAATGAGATATTTTGGGATTGTACAATGAAAAAACATAACAAAAGAGCGACCGTAGCGAAATATTTCATTCAAAAAATTTTGGTGAAAATAAACGTAATAACCTAAAGCTCTAATGTGATTTGATTAGAAGGTGGCTCTTTACCTTTGTTTGGGTCTTTCTTTTTTGGTTTTACAGGTTTACTCTCCCCTTTTGGTTTGTCTTCTTCTTTCGGTTTATTCTCTTTTTCGGAATTTGGAGCCTCTATTTCTAACTCAATTTCTACAGGTTTTTCTTCAGCGGATGGCTTACTTTTTTGCTCAACTTTTGGTGTGGCTGCTATTTCTTCTTTTTTAGGCCTTTCTTCTTGTTTTGAAGTTGCAGGCTCTTCTTCTTTATTACTTTCTGCCGGTTTCTTTGGTTTTTCAGGAGTTTCAACCTTTTTAATTGTTTCCTTTTCTACTTCTTTCTCTTCAACTTTTACCTCTGAAGTTACAGCTTGACTGGTTTCTTCGTTATTGTTTTCTTCGTTTTCAGTCTCATTTTCCTCTTTTTCGTCTTGAGGCAATTCAGGTTCAATAAGTTCTATTGATTTAATTACATCAGTAGTAAGCTTATTTCCCTGTGCTTTAAAACCCTTAACTGAGATAAATTCTGAAAGCTTAATCCTTTCATCTTCTTTTTTAGACTTTCGCTTATCGTATGAAATAATAACTTCCGGCTCGGGATGTCCTGTTACAATTTCCAAGAAAGAATCAAGATGCTCTGTAATTAGTAACGTTTTATTGGGTGTTGTTTCTAAATTGAAACGCTTAACGTTGTATTGCTGCTTTTCACCATCAAAGTAAATCATGGAGTACACCTTTTCAGGATCGAATTTCTCCATTATAATAAAGTCTTCATCAAATTTGGTACTTAATGCATAGGGCGAAAGTTTATAATGCCCGCTTTGCATTATCGTAAGAATTTTATCATCGCCACTGTATTCTCCTATTAGGTTACCTCTGCCTTCGGAGTTTAGTCTTTGTACGGTATCATCAAACCAAATTTTACGAGCGCCTAAAGTTGAAACACCTTCCTCTTTCAGCTCAATTTTAAGTACAGCATGCTTAGTTAAAATGTTTCCTTTTGCACTTCTACCTTTTATGGCTTGGTCGGCAAAATCGAAATCGAATTTTAAACGCTTAATATGAGGTTTTTGGCGCAAAACAATTTTTACAACTTCTGCCTCACCATTAGGATTTACTGTTAGGTAAAGTACTTTAGAGCCTTTGGTACCTGCCGTAAGGTCATATTCTCGGTCTCTGGTTATGGAGTTAACTGCAAAGCGTTTTACATAGGTATTACCACGTGGACCATCTTGGTAAACCATATTGTAAATTGTTCTTTTATCACCTTTTTTCCAGATACCCACGTGCAAAATATCTTTTCCAAAAAATGCCTTTTCAGATACCTTTGATACTTGAAGGACTCCGTCGTTTCTAATTACTATTAAATCGTCAATATCGGAGCAATCTTGGATAAAGTCACCTTCTCCCCTTTTAAGTTTGGTTCCTACAAACCCTTCTTTAAAGTTGGCATAAAGTTTTTCGTTTGCTACAGCTACTTTAGATTTCTCAATAGATTCAAAAGATTTTATTTCTGTTTTACGTTCCCTACCCTCACCGAATCTTTTCTTTAAATCTTGATAATAAGCAATGGTGTAATCAATGATGTGTTCTAAATCGTATTCTACTTGCTTTATCTCATCATTTAGGTTAGCAATTTTTTCGTCGGCTTTGTCTGCGTCATGCTTGGTAATCCTTCGCATTCTAATTTCTAAAAGCCTAACAATATCATCATGCGTAACTTCTCTAACAAAGTTTTTAACGAAGGGCTCTAACCTCTTGAAGGTTAATTCAATAGCTTCTTCGTAGGTTTTACCGTCAAACTCGATGTATATTTTATTTTCGATAAAGATTTTCTCAAGAGAGGCAAAGTGTAATTGCTCTTCCAACTCCCCTTTTTTAATTTCTAACTCTCGGGTAAGTAAGTGAACAGTTTGTTCGGTATTTATTTTTAAAATTTCAGTAACTCCAAAAAACTGAGGTTTATCGTTTTCAATTACTACAGAGTTGGGCGAAATGCTAACCTCACAATCGGTAAAAGCATATAATGCATCAATCGTTTTATCGGGCGAAACATCTTTTAAATGAACTAATATTTCAACAAACTCTGAGGTATTATCTTCAATTTTTCGAATCTTAATTTTGCCTTTATCATTGGCTTTTAAGATAGAATCTATTAATGAAGTGGTGGTAGTTGAAAAAGGTATATCACTAATTTTTAGTGTTTTTTTATCCTCAACTGATATTTTGGCTCTTACTCTTAGCTTTCCTCCTCTTAAACCATCGTTATAGTTTGAAACATCAACCATTCCACCGGTAGGAAAATCAGGAAATATTTTTATACGTTTTCCTTTTAAGTGGGCTATAGATTGCTCAATAAGTTCAACGAAATTGTGAGGCAAAATTTTACATGCCAATCCAACTGCAATACCTTCTACACCTTGGGCTAACAATAAAGGAAACTTCATTGGTAGGGTTACCGGCTCTTTACCTCTTCCATCATAAGATGCAAGCCACTCTGTGGTTTTATGGTTAAATGCAACCGCTAAAGCAAATTTCGAGAGTCTTACCTCGATATAACGGGGAGCTGCGGCTCTATCTCCGGTGAAAATATTTCCCCAATTACCTTGGCAATCAAACATTATGTCTTTTTGACCAATTTGAGTTATTGCTTCACCTATAGATGCATCACCATGTGGGTGATATTTCATGGTATTACCAATTACATTGGCTACTTTATGGAATCTACCATCATCCAATTCGTGTAGAGAGTGCAAAATACGGCGCTGAACAGGTTTTAAACCATCGTTTATGTGAGGAACAGCTCTTTCAAGAATTACATAAGAGGCATAATCCAAGAACCATTCTTGGTACATTCCCGAAACTTTGATTACATGGTCTGTGCCTTGCTCGTCAGTTGCTTCTTCGAATTCTTCGTCAAACTCTTCAGGTAATTCTTCTTGATTTTCTGCCATCTTAAACTTCTTCCTCTACAAAATCTTTTTCTACCTTAAGATTATCAATAATAAACTCTTGCCTATTTGGGGTATTTTTTCCCATGTAAAACTTTAAAAGTTCTTCTATTGAAGAATCTTGCCCAATTACCACTGGGTCTAGTCTTATATCTTTTCCTATAAAGTTTTTAAACTCATCAGGAGATATTTCACCTAACCCTTTGAACCTAGTAATTTCAATTTTTCCCTTTAGCTTGTTCTGAGCTTCCTGTTTTTCTTCTTCGCTGTAACAGTAAATAGTTTCCTGCTTGTTTCTTACCCTAAACAAAGGAGTATCTAAAACATACAAGTGGCCGTTTTTTACCAAATCAGGAAAAAATTGAAGGAAAAAAGTAATCAGCAAAAGCCTGATATGCATTCCATCAACATCGGCATCTGTTGCCAATACAACTTGATTGTATCTTAAATCGTCTAATCCGTCTTCGATATTTAAGGCAGCTTGCAATAGGTTAAACTCTTCGTTTTCGTAAACCACTTTTTTGGTTAAGCCATAACTATTTAGAG
>JAAZVO010000125.1 GCA_018623405.1 Crocinitomicaceae bacterium | reverse complement strand
TTTTGATGCGATTGTCTTGAGCGGCTTTTAACAGGGTTACTCCACCACCTCGGCTATGCCCCATTAAAGTGAGATTTTCAAAATTGTACCATTCAGAGTACTCGTTTTCTTCTTGTAAAAAATCAAGCACTTTCCCAATGTCATGTAACCCTTTGCTATAATTATTATTCCCGAATGCTTCCAAATCTGCAAAATCAACGGGTTGTTCTGGGGTTGTTCCATTATGGCTAAGGTTAAACTTCACAAAACAAAAACCCGCCTTAGCAAATTCATTTGCCAAAAGATAAAAAAGTCCCCCAATCTTTAAAGCCCTTAAACCCATGAACGAATATGATAAGTGGCGCCCTTTTATTTTTTGCTTTAAGGTCAACCAACATGGGTTTGTTCTCTGCACCTTTTATAGTAAATTCAACTTTCATTTTTTTCGGATTAATAAACTAAAAGTACTGTAAAATACGAATAACTGATTCTAAGCTTTAAAGGAGTATTTATGTTATGTTGACAATTTGCCTATATTTGAGAGGTGCGGTTTTTTGTAACACTACTTTTATGCTTTAATTTTTTGACTGTTTTTGGTCAAACTATCACCGAACCTTTTATTATAAGGGATTATTATTCTTTTTTTAATCCAGCATATACTTCTTAAAAAAGTGAAATAAAAGCCTCTACGTATGCAAAATTTAGAAGTCATGAAAGAATTTCATGGAACAGCAATTTTGAGATTTCTATTCCAAATACCAATTTTAGTTTTGGTTCAAATTTTCATCGAGATGTTATTGGTCAGTTTTGGGGGACTTACACCCAAATAAATGGGGCTTATTTAATCAATTTTAAGAAAGGAGATTTAATTTTTGGGGCATCTTCAACTATTGGTGACATAAGAATCGGTGCTGATTGGGTATTAGCCGCAGGTAATATTGACCCCGCAAAAAGAAATAACTTTTCATCCCCTACGAATAATAAACACGGGTATTTATTCAATACTTTAGGAGTAGTTTATACCTTTAATAAATATCATTTTGGAATTGCAGTGGATAATATTGGAGGAGTATTGGTTTATGGAGAAAACCTTACCCAAAAGTCAAAATATTATGTAAACCTTTCTGGTGGAGGTGAATTAATAAGGCACGAAACTTTTGATATAGAGGTAGATTTTTTTATAAGGGCGGGGAACCAAAGAAATACAATAAGAATTGTTCCTACAGCTACAATTTGGTCTAAATTTCAGGTTGGTTTAGGCCATGGGATTCAAGATGATGTGACTCCTTTTATAGGATACCTATTTCAATTTGGAAAGGAAAAATCTCAAAGTATTAATTTGAGTTATGGAAGTTCATTTAGTATTTGTCAAATTTGTACAATTAATTCTCCTAATCATTTTATTAACCTAGCTTACTCCCTCAATTAACTCCCCAACAAACTCCCACTTATTCTCATTAATTGGGCTTCAGTAACTTTTTGCTGAAACTTGAAATTGTTGATGTTCAATTTGGAGCGCAGCAGATTCAATTGTGCTTCCCTAAATTGGGTGTTGGTTACCTTACCCAACTCAAAAAGTTCTTTGGTACGGTTAAAGTTTAATTCTGCCGTTTTTAAGTTTTTCTGCTCCATGCCAATTACACTTTTTAGGTTTTGGTAGCTAGCATAAGTATTATTTAAGTCTCTCAGCAGTTGTGCTTCGGCCAACTCTTCTTGAAGCGTGGCATTTTCAACCTGTACTTTGGCGTTCTGTCTTTGAATGGTATTTCTATTTCCTGTAAACAGCGGATAGGTTAAACTTAATCCTGCATTTACGCCATTGTTGTAATTTTCTAATACAATTCCGGCTTCATTTACCGAAGTGTTGAATCCGTATGATGCATTTGCGGCAATGGTTGGTAACTTGGTTGAGTTGGTAGCCTTAAGTTGCTTCTCTGCAATTTGCTTGTTGTATGCTGTGTTTAAAACCGCCGCGTTATTTTGTTTGGCTTTTTCAAAAAGGTCTTCTATTGCCAACAAATTGTTTAAAGAAACATTTTCTGAAACGTTGTAGGTTCTATCGTTTTCTACACCCATTAAAAAGTTTAGGTCTCTTCTTGCATTAACCCATGCCAACTCTGCATTCATAAAATTTACTGAGTCTGTATTTAGGTCAACCTCTGCACTTAAAAACTCTACCTTGCTGCTGCCCCCAAACTCATTGTATGTTTTGGCGCGCAACCATCTTTCTTTGCTAATAGCCAAGGCTTCTTTTGCTACCTTCATTTGGTTTTGAAGTCGTGCCATTTCGTAATAAGACTGTATTACCGACATCAATGTGTTTTCTATATTGAGGCGTGTATTTAATTCGGCTTGATTCTTTGAAAGTTTCAAAATATCGTAATTATGAAACATTGCTAAACCATCAAACAAAGTGTAGTTTAGGTTTATGGAAGCATTGTTACTTTGCGATTCGGCTCCATTTTGCTCTACCTCAGGAATATTTCCGGCAAATACTAATCGTGTATTATTGTTAGAATAATTGGTTCCTGCATTTAAGGTAACATTTGGCAACATTCCTGCATTTCCAGGTTTGGCAGAGTTTTCTGCAATTACCTGATTATTCCTAAAAATTTTAATGTTGTGATTGTGCTTCATCGCCAATTCAACAGATTGCTCAAGGCTAAGTGTTTCTTGAGTAAATGCTGAAGGAGGGAAAGCCAAAAGACAAATTAGAAGGGATAAAAGCCAATACCTATTAGTCACTTGCAAAAGCTTAGCTTTTGACTTTTGACTTTCAACTGTCTGCTTA
The DNA here is from genome assembly GCA_018623405.1 of Crocinitomicaceae bacterium. Taxonomy (GTDB): domain Bacteria; phylum Bacteroidota; class Bacteroidia; order Flavobacteriales_G; family Salibacteraceae; genus JAAZVO01. The sequence continues at coordinate 4,628 of JAAZVO010000125.1, read as the reverse complement.
TAATTATTTCTCAACTTCATACTCAATCTCTTGATAAGCAGGTTCAACATGTTCTGCTTCGGGCTTTTTACCTTCCCACAACCAATTTAAAAATACTTTAACACGGTTTATGAGCACTAAGCCCAAAGGCAATGCAATTAAAGTAGTAAAAGTGGCAGCAATTAATCCGTAAGCTATTGAAATAGCCATTGGAATTAAAAATTGAGCCTGAAAACTTTTTTCAATAATTAATGGAGCCAATCCGGCAACAGTGGTAACGGAGGTAAGTAAAATAGGTCGGAACCTGGAAACACCTGCTTCTAAAACTGCTTGCCCAAAAGCCATTCCTGATTTTATGTTTCGATTAAATGCCGTTACCAGCACCAAACTATCGTTAACCATAATTCCAATTAATCCAATAATTCCGAAGAATGAAAGCAAACTTATTTGTGCACCGTGCAACCAATGGCCCCACCCAACTCCAATAATTCCTAACGGAATCATCAGATAAATAAGTAGCCCCTGTACTAATGAACGGAAGGTAAATACTATTACCGCCAGCATTAACAATAAAATTATGGGCACAACTTCCATTACAGACCTAAACACTTTGGCTTGCTGCCTACTCTGACCTTCAAACCCATAAGAAATAGTAGGGTATTTTGCCAAAATGGGAGGTAAAATCTCTTCTTCAATATTGGCTAAAATATCAGGTACAGACTCCTTGTCTGGGTTGTTTAAGTCTGCTTCAATTCTAATTTCTCTTTTTCCATCCAAGTGATTTATGGCTACAACACCTCGCTCAATTTCGTAGGTTGCAATTTCATGCAAAGGAATTTGCTTGCCATCTGCAGTCCTAATTCGCATGTCTTCCATTTTGGAAAGAGAAGAGCGCTCTTTTTCTTTGTAGCGCACCCAAACTTTTACTTCATCAATACCGCGTTGTAGCCGCTGCACTTCATTACCAAAAAAGCCTTGCCTAACTTGGGCAATAACTTCTTGTAAGGTTAAACCAATCAGCTCTGCTTTATCTTTTAACTTAATATTTACCTCTCGAATACCCTGTTGATCGTTATCTACCAAATCTTTAACGGAGGTAAGGTTGTTAAGCTCATTTTTTAGTTCGGCTTTTGCAGCCTCAAGCTCTTCCATGTTGTTGCCCAACAAACTTACAGATACCGGTTTTCCAAATGGTGAGGCAGAACCAAATGAGGCTTTATCAACTCCAGGTAGGGGGCCAACTTCCTCCCTAATCATGTTGGCAATTAAGAAGCTTTGCATGCCTCTTCGCTCGCCATCTAAAAGGGTTACATTTATGGTTCCAACATTGGCTCCCGGGCCAATTTTCTTTTGGATTTTTTCTACCATTTCAAGACCATCCTCTCGCTTTGCGTTTAGCTTTTCACTAACCCTCCAAGTAGCAGCCTCAATCTTGTTTAGGTAATCTTCTGTAATATTATCTCGCGTGCCAGGTGGCATTTCTATGGAGATGGCAATGTCGTCTCGTTCAATAAATGGGAAAAACGTAACTCCAATTATTCCGCCACCAATAGAGCCAATGGTAATGAAGAATAAGGCAGTTGGAACGGCCAAGGTAAACACCGTGTTTTTCATGGAGAACATTAAGAAAGGCTTGTATAACCTATCTCTCATGAAGTTCATGATGTTATCCATAAACTTCTCGAACTTGTTCTTTTTTATCTCAGTTTGTAAAGATTTTGAATGTGCTATGTGAGCAGGTAAGATAAAAGCACCTTCAATTAATGATACGGCTAAAGTGCCCATTACCACAAATGCCAAAGCAGGAGCAAAATCGCCAAGCCTGCCATCTAAAAAGAAAAAAGTAGAAAAGGCAATAATTGTGGTAAGTACCGCAGAAAAAACAGCTGGCAATACTTCTAAGGTACCATCTACAGCAGACTGAAGCGCAGATTTTCCTTTTTCATAATGACTGTAAATGTTCTCGCCAATAACAATTCCATCATCTACCAAAATGCCAATTACTAAAATCATCCCGAAAAGGGACATTACATTAATGGTAAGACCATAAAATGATGCAAAAATGAACATGCCCATCATAGAAATTGGAATGGAAATAGCCACCCAAAAGGCGAGACGTAAATTGAGGAAAAAAGCCAAAACAATTAACACCAGTAAAAAGCCGATTACACCATTTTTGGTGAGTAAATCGATACGTTGCCTCAGGTTAATAGAGCCATCTCTGATGATGGTTGCAGTAATAACTTGATTTTTTGCGTTGAAATTTTCAACGTACTCATTCAATTCATCAGTAATGAAAAGCACATCTTCATTTATGGTGTTTTGCACCGTTACAACAACCGAAGGGTCACCATCTAAATAGTTTCTATCTGGCACATCGCTCCATTGGTCAAAAACATCAGCCACATCACGCAACTTAACTACTGTTCCGTTTTCGTTTGCTTTTAAGATAATATCTTCAATACCTTGGGCATAATATTCTTTGGAGCGGGCTCTAATTAAATACTCCTCGTTTGAGGTTTTTATTTTTCCACCTGTAATTTCAAGGTTGGCATTTAGCACTGCTTGCGAAGCTTGTTGGAAAGTGATGTTGTAAGCCTGTAAATCTTCATCTCTAAAAGAAATTTCAATTTCCTCATCGGGGAAACCACTAAGCGCTACTTTAGAGATTCCATCTATTGCCAAGAGGTCGGTTTCAACTTTACGTGCTTTACTTTTTAGTGTTTTTAAATCTACAGGGCCCGATAGCGCAAAGCTGAACGCGAAGTTTAGGTTTTCTTGCTTGTAGATTACAGGTGGCTCCATGTCTGATGGGAAAGAGGGAATTCTATCTACCGCATTTTTTACATCTTGAAGAATGAGATCTGTATCGTAGCCTTTTAAAACTTCAACAGTTATGGTTCCTGTATTTTCTTTTGAAACGGAAGAAACCCTTTCTACCCCTGTTACGCCTTTAAGGTTATCTTCAATTTTAAGCACAATTCCTTCTTCAATTTCTTCTGGTGAGGCGCCTGGATAAACCACTTGAATATTGATATTACGGCTTTCTACCTCAGGGAACATGGTAGATTTTAAGCTCCTCAACCCAAAATAGCCGAAAATGAAAATGAGAATCATCAATACATTACCTGCAACAGGGTAGCGAATAAAATATTTAATCAAATTTTTCATTTAGCAGCTTTAACTGGTTCAACGGGAAGTCCTTCAAAAGCACCAATAATTGATTCTTTAAGCACAAAGGCGCCACTAGGCAATCCGGCAATCAAAACTTCTTGGTTAGAGAATTTCTTTACTTCAACCTTCTGGCTCACTAGCGCGGAGTCAATAACGGTGTAAACCGCATTGTTATCCAATAATAACTTCCTGTCTATTGAGAATACATTGGTGAGGGTTTTTCCTTTAATTTCTCCATTTAAAAACATGCCTTCTTTCAAGTAGCTGCCTGCAACTTCGCAAAAAACCGAAAAGGTTTGGGTGGCAGCATTTATGTTTTTGGAGATGCGGGTTACTTTACCCAACCAAATTCCGGGAATATCTTTTGAGGTAAACTCAACAGTATCTCCAAGGTTCACAAAATCAAGATCGGAAACCCTAATGGCAGATTCAATTTCGTAATTGCCCGGTTGAATAAATTCTCCTAACTTTTGGTTTGGCCTTACTAAAGTACCTTCTGTAATTAAGGCCGAGGAAACAACACCGGAAAATGGAGCGATTAAATGATATTTTTCTAGGCTTTCTTCCTGACTTTTTAATTGATAGTAAGTATTGTATATGTTTTTAGAGGCGATGAAACTTTTTAGTTTTCCTTCTTTTACCTCGGGTAAAGGTGGCAAGGTGTTTTCAATTTCGAAGCTATCAACATAACTTTTCCAAACCTCGAAACTGTTTGGATAATCTAATTTTAAATCGGGAAGTAGTTGGGTAAGTTGATTAAGAAAATTGCTTTTTGCCGCAAAAAGATTTAGTTTAAACTCTTTGTCGTCAATAGCAAAAAGAGCTTCTCCTTTTTGGTAGGTTACACCGGGCTTAAACTCTTTTCCTTTTTGCAATAACTTTCCTGAAACTTCTGCAAAAACCTCGATGCGATTTTTTGCAATAAGTTTTCCCGTTATGCCTACCCTTACGGGAATATTGCTATTTTTTACCTCTTGCACCAACACCATTCTTTTTGGGTTGGTGGCTGCTTTTCTTTTGGGCGGTGCTTTGGAGTTGGCAATTTGTTTCATGGCGAAAAAGCCACCAAAAATTATGATTACTCCAACTACGATGGATATTTTTCTAAAGTTCATGCTTTCGGCAAATCTGAAAGTAGGTTAGACGATTGGCCGGCAAAATTGTTTTAAATCTTTGAGATTATTGTGATTTTGGGTACTTATTGAGCTAAATACTAATAAATAACGCTATTTATTTTGTTTCTCTCGTTGCTTTTGCAGCTTGCGGTAATATTTTATATCCTTAACAGGTTGAGAAGCTTCTTTGGTTTTTTTAGGCTGAGGTTTTTCATGGAAAAAATATCTAAGGTCAAAAGTGAGGTAAGAGCCAACTAACTGAAAAGTACTCTCCGTATTTTCTACTGGCGAAGAATATCTAACTCCGGTGAAATAAATATTGGTAAATGGGCGATGAAAAGATGCCCCAAGGTACCAATA
>JAAZVO010000124.1 GCA_018623405.1 Crocinitomicaceae bacterium | reverse complement strand
GTTGCTGCCACTGAAATGGAAAAAAGCTCAATTTTTTGTTCGTTAAAAAGTAACCTCAACAAATTAAAAAGCACCAATAAGGTTAAGCCATACAGTAGCGCATTAAAAAAGTGACTAATGTGAGGGTTTCTTCCAAAAAACTCCCATTCTATGGCGTGCGTAACTAGGGCTAATGGACGGTAGCGCCCACCTGAAACGAGGTTCTTTTTCCTTCCAAAAAAACCAACCATAGAATCGTTGGTTACCAAGTCGCTAATACCGGAAATTCCTTTTTTAGTGAACTCATTGTTAATGATTACAATTTTATCGTCTAAGGCATAATCAAAAGGGATGGTATTGGCATACAGTAGAAAGCCAAATAGGAAAAACAGCCAGTTAGGTTTTCTTAGTAACTTATCCATGATAGGTAGTCATTTCGCCTTTTATTGATTCCGAGAGTGCTTTAATTATTTTATCATGATTGTATTGTTGACCAAGTAAATGCATCAACTTAGTGATGGCAGCCTCAATTAAAATATCCGCTCCATTTACCACACCAATAAGTTCTAACTTTTTACTTGTTTCATACATACCCGGTTTTACACTTCCGGTTTCACATTGTGTAACATTATAGATAATTTTTTCTTTTTTTATGGCTTCATCTAACACATCAATAAACCACTCATCTGTTGGAGCATTACCTGATCCAAATGTTTTTAAAATTATTCCTTTAACATTTGGCGTATTTAAGATTGCATTTACCGAGGCTTTGGAAATTCCGGGATAAAGAAAGAGGACTTGAATATTGCAATCCATATCATAATTTACATTTAAGGTATCCTCTTTATAGGGTAAAATGTAATTATCGAAATACTTAATATTTACCCCAACCTTGGCTAAGATATTGTAGTTGGGCGAGTCGAATGCTTCGAAATACTCAGTATTATATTTATGGGTTCTATTACCTCGGTAAAGTTCATCTTCGAAAAGAATAGTCACCTCTGGCACTCGGGGTTTTCCATTATTTGTTGCCGAGGCAATTTCTATGGCAGTAATCAAATTTTCACGTCCATCTGTTCTTAACTGCCCCATTGGTAATTGCGAACCGGTTAACACCACGGGTTTATTTAAACCTTTTAGCATAAAGCTCAAGGCAGATGCCGTGTAAGCCATTGTATCTGAACCGTGTAAGATCACAAAACCGTCAAACAAATGATAATTCATTTCTATCAACTTTGCAATATTCTTCCAATGGTCCGGATTCATGTTGGAAGAGTCGATAGGATCTTTAAAGGAGATTACTTTAATGGCAAGGTTAAATTGGTCTAATTCAGGAATTTGTTCTTTTAAATGGTGAAAATCAAAAGGTCTTAAAGAATTTGTAAATGGATCAACGGCCATGCCAATGGTACCGCCTGTGTAAATCAACAGTATCTTCCTTCTATCTTCACTCATATCCCAAAAATAGCTTTTGCATTTTGAGTTGTTAAATCCGCTACCGTTTTTAAATCAGTTTCAAAAACATTTGCTAGTTTTTGGGCAACCAAGGTAAGGTAAGTGGATTCATTCCGTTTTCCCCTGTGCGGAGTAGGAGCCAAATAAGGTGAATCGGTTTCAAGCACAAAATGAGAAAGATCAAATTGCTTCACTACTTTATCTAATCCGCTATTTTTAAAAGTTAATACACCACCTAAACCCATTTTAAAACCCCCATAATCGATGATGTGTTGGGCTTGTTGTTCATTTCCAGTAAAGCAATGGAAGATTCCTGTTAACTTATCATCGTTGTGTTTATCAACTAATTCAAATAGTTCATTAAAAGAATCTCTTGCATGAATAATAATGGGTAGTTGTTGGTCTTTTGCAAAGAGCAACTGTTGAATGAATGCATCTTGCTGCTCTTTTAAATGAGTTTTATCCCAATAAAGGTCTATCCCAATTTCACCAACCCCATAAAATTTAGCTTGAGGAATGCGGTCTTTTACTATCTCATATTGCTTAAACACATGATCGAGCTCTTTTTTATAGTCTTCTTTAATTGAGGAAGGATGAACCCCCATCAATGGAAACATATATTGAGGAAATTGGTGGCACAACTCATAAAAAGCCTCAGTGGTTTCACTATCAATATGAGGTAAAAAAAATTTGGTTATACCTGCATCGATGGCTCGTTGCACTGCCTCTGCCCTATCTTCATCAAACTGTTCAACAAATAAATGAGTGTGGGTATCGATGAGTTGCATGGTGCAAAGAAATTGTTTTTAGTTCAACTCTAAGTTCAAAAAATCTAAAGGTTACTTTTGGCATCATGACCACCAAGTTTCTTATCATTCGGTTTAGCTCTATTGGAGATATTGTGCTTACCTCTCCTGTAATAAGGTGCATCAAAGAGCAGTTTGATGGCGAAGCTGAAATACATTTTATTACAAAAAAGAAATTTGGGTATTTGGTAAAAAATAACCCTCACCTTGCTAAGGTTATTGAAATAGACGAAAAGGTAAGCGAGGTGAAATCTGTCTTGACCGATGAAGGGTATGATTTTGTAGTAGATTTACATAATAACATAAGGTCTGCACAGGTTAAGAGATTGGTTTATGCACCCTCATTTACTTTCAATAAATTAAATTTTCAGAAGTGGCTTAAGGTAAATTTCAAAATTGATAACCTTCCAAATCAGCACATTGTTGAGCGATACATTGAACCGCTTGGTCCCTTTGAAATAAATTACGATGGAAAAGGGTTAGATTATTTTTTACCTAATAATTTGAAGTTTTCTCTGTCAAATTTTGGATTGATAAAAAATGAATACGTAGCAGTTAGTTTGGGTGGCACTTATGCTACAAAAAGGTACCCTAAAGAGCGCTTGATTCAATTAATTGAAAAAATATCAGGGCAAGTAGTTTTAATTGGCGGAAAAGAAGATGAGGATGTAGCAAAAGCAATCGTATCCACATTAGCTAATCCACCTAAAAACCTTGCAGGACAAATAAATGTAAACGAGTCTGCTTACATAATTAGCAATGCAAAAGCCATAGTGGCAAATGATACCGGCATGATGCATATTGCAGCAGCCTTTAAAAAACCAATGGCAAGTATTTGGGGAAATACCATTCCTGAGTTTGGCATGTATCCATTGTATCCAAAAAACGCTACTGTCGCGAAAAAAATATTTGAAGTAAAAGGGTTGAGTTGCAGGCCTTGCTCAAAATTAGGGTATGCCTCCTGTCCCAAAAAGCACTTTAAATGCATGCATGATATTAATCCTACTTTGATTGCAGAATTTATTAATTTACTTAGATAACAACTCCTCTTCCAGAATAAATGAACAATATTAAATTAAGAAAATAAATTCTTTAATTCGGTTGCATCATTAGGTTTCATTTTTTTGGCAAGAATTAAAGATAATTGTCTTCTACGTAATGCTGCAGCAAAACGTTCCTTTTCCAAATCTGTTTCCGGAACTAATTCAGGAACTTCAATTGGGCTACCAAGCTGATCTACAGCAACAAATGTGTAAATAGCCTCATTACATTTTATTTTTCTTCCTGTGGTGTGATGTTCAACATAAACATCAGAGTAAACCTCCATTGATGAATTAAAAGAACGTGAAACTTTCGACTCTATAGTTACAAAATCGCCCAATTTAATGGCGTGGTCAAAAGCTACATGATTAACCGTAGCAGTTACTACAACTCTTTTGCAAAACCTATGTGCCGATACTGCTGAGTTTAGGTCTAGCCAACTTAAAAGATTGCCTCCCATTAAGTTACCTAGTGTATTACAATCGTTGGGCAATACAATTTTTGTAGTTACGGCTAAAGTATTTTGGGCGGTTATTTGTTTTTGCATGATATATTTTATGCTGCAAAACTACTTTATTAAGACCAACTTACTATTCAATATCAAGCTCTAACTTTCCGTTTCCGGTATTGGCTTTTTCATCTACCTCTTTATATACTAATTCGGCAACATTAAATATTGCCTTCTTGAGTTGATCTTCGTTTTTCCCTTTTGTCATAATACCCAATATAAAAGGCTTTTTGTTATGATAAACTATACCAAAATGGTGCAGTTGCAACTCATCTTTATTCAACACATTTACTCCAAATTTATGGGCAACTGTTATTTCTTTTGGAATTGCTTGCCTAAGACCAAAACCATAATTACTTTCTGTTAAAATTTTTAGCGCTTGGCTAGAGTGTTTTTCGTTTAGGTAAGAGGCATGGTAAAGTGTTCTAAAAAATGTTGAGTACTTTTTAACGTTCAATACATTATCTCGCTCATTAGAAATAACAGGAATATTCATTCCTAAATCTAGTTCTACCTTTTTGATTAAGCTAGCATCAAAGCTTTGCAATTGATTTAAGATTGACATTGTTGCTTCATTGTCTGAGTAAATAATCATAAATTCAATCAATTGCATTATAGTGTAGGTATTTCCATTAATCAATTTGGTTTCGAAGTTTCCAAGCATCTTTGAACCAAATTTTTTTTCAGAAACCCCTTCTTGGAATTCTACTGATTTCTCCAGAAACCCTGTTGAAATTTCTTCAGCTTTAAATGCTGCAATCATTATTGGAACTTTCATTAAACTTGATGGAGAAAACAGCTCATCTTCGTTATACACATAAACATCACCATTGGTAAGGTCTCTAAAATAAACTGATTGCACCTTTACAAGTTCTTTGGTGTTTTGAAGAATTTGGTTGCGCAACCTTTTCTTTAGTTTACTTAAGCGTGATGGGTTTTCATTTCCCGCCAAGGGTTGGGTTAATTTTTTAGCAACCAGTTTGGCATCATCTGAAGACGGAACTTTGCTCTTTTCAGAAACAGGTAAACTAGCTTGATTTGGCGCTTCATTTTTACTCCAAAAAGAATGACTCAAAAAACCAAGAAAAAAGGCCAAAAGGCCTATTAATAAAGCAGGTAAGAGTTTTGTTTTCATTTACGGCAAAGGTATGCGAAAACACAATAAAAAATTAGCTTACAGGATTCTTGAACTTAATTAATTTTCGTTTTAAATAGGTTCTTCTTATCCAATTTGGCAACACCAAACTTCCCATAATTAGATAGAGGTAATAAGTTAAAATTCTCCATATTAGGATAATTGAGGCTAAAAGCCCAATGGGGACAATAAACTCCCCTAAAAAACCTTGAAATGCAAACTCTGCTACTCCGGTGCTGCCGGGTGTAGGGCTAATTAACATGATAACCCACATTACCAATTGCCTGGCGTAAATAAGCATATGGTCTGCAAATGAAAAACTAGTTGCAGTAACAGCCATTATTAAAAAATTAACCACCCAAAATCTTGCTGTCCAACTAAATAATGTGGCACCAAATGCCTGAAACCAAAATTTCAATTTCTCCCCTTTTAGTTGTCTAGAAGTGGTAATGATATCATTACCTGTTTCAACAGCTCCTTTTCTCCATTTTTTTAGCAATCTAAAAGAAAACAACCTAATAAGTAACCTTCTAAATGCTTGGGGTTTAAAAAATATGGCAAAAGTGATTATTGAGGTTAGTATTAAAATAAAAATATAACCTACTACAAAAACATCTTTAGTGCCTAGTGTAATTCCAAAAAACTCTTTTCGTAACTCTACCGGAAATAAGTTTTGTGTGCCTGCCAATAAAATTACAATAGGTACCATCAAAATATAAAAAAGCTCATCCATAAGGGCTGTTACCATTACTACTGCAGTACTTCTACCCAGCTTAATTCCCTCTCTATTTACAATAAACAATGCAACACCTGAACCTCCAACAACAGAAGGCGAAATGGCTGAAGCAAACTCCCAAAGCATAATAACATCAAAGGCTTTTCTCCAAGAAATTTCGTGCTTTGTTAAAACCTTAATTCTATACATGTAACCTAAATCTCTAGTTGCTACCATAAGTAAGGCTAAAAACATGAATAAAAGGGTGTATCCATTCCATTGAATGGCCTTATAGGCATCTGGGTTCCAATCGGAATACAATAAATATCCGGCTACCGAAAGTCCTAGAACTATAGGTATAATCTGATTTCTAGGGTTTAAAAGGGTTCTTACAGGACTACTTTTTTTTGCCATCTACACTCACAATTGCTTTGCTTATTTTTGCAGTCAAATTTTTTCGAATGAAAAAAGTTTATTACCTCTCAACTTGTAGCACCTGTATTAGGATAATCAAAGAATTAGGAATTCACAAAACCTTTGAATTACAAGACATCAAAACTAACAAAATTACACCTGAACAGCTAGATGAAATGAAAGAAATGGCAGGGAGTTACGAAGCTCTTTTCAGCAGGCGTGCTATGAAGTTTAGGCAGATGGAGTTACATGAACAAGATTTAACCGAATCTGACTTTAGGGAGTTATTACTTAAAGAATACACGTTTTTAAAACGACCTGTTATCATCTATAACGATGAAATTTTTGTAGGCAACTCCAGAAAAAACATCGCTACCATGAAACAACTGTTGTTTTTTGAATAACACGCTTCCTCACCTTGCGCTTTTTGGCGCATCCTTAATTTATGGCATCAACTATACGGTTGCAAAGGGCGTAATGCCAAATCACCTGTTACCGCTAGGTTTTATTTTCACTAGAATAATTGGTGCGCTCCCATTGTTTTTTTTATTGGGGTTGTCTGTAAAAGAAAAAATTAACAAAAAAGACTTGCTAAGAATAGCCGCATGCGGTCTTTTTGGTGTGGCCATGAACCAATCTCTATTTTTTTTAGGACTAAATATTACTACACCCATTAATGCAGCAATAATTATGACTACCAACCCAATTTTGGTGTTGATTGCTTGTAGTTTGCTTTTGCATGAATCGCTTACTTCAAGAAAGTGGATTGGTATTTTTTTAGGCCTAGGCGGAGCACTATTAGTTATTGGGTTCGGAAAAAATATTCACTTTGGCTCAGATACATTTTTAGGAGACCTAATGGTTTTATTTAACGCAGCAAGTTATGGGGTTTACTTGGTAATGGTAAAACCACTTATGGCAAAATACCATCCTTTTACTGTAATTAAATGGGTGTTTCTATTTGGTTTTCTTTTTGTTGCCCCATTTGGAGGAATAGATTTTTTCAATGCCGATTGGGGAAGTTTTCCGCCCTCAATAATTTGGGCTATTGCCTTTGTTGTTATAGGTACCACCTTCCTTACTTACCTATTTAATATCTACGCACTAAAAAGAGTTTCACCCAATGTAGTAAGCATATACATTTATACCCAGCCTATTATTGCTAGCTTTATTGCTATTGCTTTGGGTAAAGATTCACTAGATTTTATAAAGGTTTTCGCTGCCTCACTAATTTTTGTTGGTGTTTACCTGATAAGTGTAAGACCTCCAAGAAAACCTGAAATAATAAAACAAGAAAACAACACATTTGCTAAAAATTAAGTTATGGTATTATCAATGACCGGTTTTGGTAAAGCAGAAGCCACTGATGATTTTAGGAAAATATC
>JAAZVO010000123.1 GCA_018623405.1 Crocinitomicaceae bacterium | reverse complement strand
GTGTTTCTTCTTCCTCTTCATTTTCACCTTCAATTAGTTGCGAGGTTTTAACTTTATTCTCCTCAAGCTGAGAGGTTATGCTATTTTTTGATTTATACCCAAATAGAGAAGTTGGTTTTGGAGAAGGAGAATTAGATTCGAGGTTTGAAGTTTGAGGTTTGAGGTCTGCTTTTGCCTCCGCTGATAAATTTGAGGTCTGCTTTTGCTCCTGCCCCGGCTGATTAATTTGGGGTTCAGAAGATTTTTGAGGTTCGGATAGTTTATGGTCTTTTATTGAAGGTTTATAACTATCAATTGCATTTCTTGAACCTTTTGCTAAATCATCTGTCTTCGCTGAAGCTTCGATTGGCTTGCCTGCCTTAATTGAAGGTTCGATTGGCTCGCCTGCCTTCGCTGAAGCTTCGGCAGGCGAAGGGGGAAGAGTTACTTCGTGATTAGAGTTTTTTTTTTGAAGCGAATTACCGGTTATTCCTGAAATAGCTATTAAGGTGTATTCTATCAGCAATCGCTGATTTTTTGCCATTCTATAATTTACATCGCAATCGTTACAAAGTTGCAATGCAGTTAACAAGAATTCTTCAGAAACAGTTTGTGCTTGTTGGTGGTATTTTTCTTTTATCTCTTCTGCTACTTCTAATAACCCTAAAGTAGCTTTGTTGCGGCACATCAATAAATCTCTAAAATGGCTCGCCAAACCATTAATAAAATTATGCCCATCAAAACCTTTGTAAAGTACTTCGTTAAGTGTTACCAAGGCTGTAGCATAATCCCCGCTAAACATTGCATTGGTAATGCCAAAATAATAGTCGTAATCAAGCACGTTAAGGTTTTCAATTACGTTTTGATAGGTTATGTTATTTCCTGAAAAACTCACTACCTGATCAAAAATTGACAATGCATCTCTTAAAGCACCATCTGCCTTTTGGGCAATAATGTGAAGGGCCGCATCTTCAATTTGTACGTTTTCTTCATCGGCAATTGCCCTTAAATGAGCCACAATGTCTTTTACCTCAATACGCTTGAAATCAAAAATTTGGCAACGAGATAAAATGGTGGGGATTATTTTATGCTTCTCTGTAGTTGCTAAAATAAAAATGGCATACGAGGGTGGCTCTTCTAAGGTTTTCAGAAATGCATTAAACGCAGCTTGAGACAACATATGCACCTCATCTATAATATACACCTTATAACTTCCAACTTGCGGCGCAAACCTCACTTGTTCGGTAAGCGAGCGTATATCTTCTACTGAGTTGTTTGAGGCGGCATCTAACTCAAAGATGTTGAAGCTAAAATCTTCATCTTCTTTAAAGTCTTCGCCCATAGATTCGGCATTGATGGTTTTTGCCAAAATACGAGCACAAGTGGTTTTACCTACTCCCCTTGGGCCGCAAAACAAAAAGGCTTGAGCTAAATGATTGTTTTTTATGGCATTTTCCAGCGTACGAGTGATAGACTCTTGCCCAACAACATCCTCAAATTTTTGAGGTCTGTACTTACGTGCCGATACTACAAAATTATCCATGTACTTGAGGGCAAATATATTCAATCAATTAGGGTTAAAAGTGCTTATTTTGTTGGTGTTAAAGCATTTTTTCAACACCATTCTTTATCCGATTAGTAATCAAATAATTAGTGATTTAATCTTGTGAATTAAGTTGTTACAAATAGGTAGCAAACAGGGGTTTGAAAAACTAAAAAATATAACTACTTTTGCCGACCATTTTTTAAACATATATTATTAATTATGAATCGTTACGAAACTGTTTTCATTTTAACTCCCGTTTTGTCTGACAACCAGACAAAGGAAGCAGTGAAAGATTACGAGAAGGTACTTAAAGGATACGGTGCCAAAATTTTTCACGAGGAGCACTGGGGATTACGCAAGTTGGCTTACCCCATTCAAAAGAAGTCAACCGGATTTTACCACCTTTTTGAATATGAAATGGATGGTGAGAATGTAGCCAAACTAGAACTAGAAATGAAGCGCGATGAAAGAGTGATGCGTTTCTTAACTACCAAGATGGATAAACACGCCATTGCTTGGGCTGAAAAGAAAAGATCTAGAGAAGGTGGCTTAGTGATTCCAAAAGAAATTGTTTAATCCATTAAATCTGAAAGAAAATGGCAGATGATATTAGATATCTCACCCCGATAAACATTGAGGTAAAAAAAGATAAGTATTGCCGATTTAAGAAAAGCGGCATCAAATACATTGATTATAAAGATCCTAACTTCTTATTGAAGTTTGTAAATGAGCAAGGTAAATTACTTCCAAGAAGAATTACCGGTACTTCATTAAAATTCCAAAGAAAGGTAGCTCAAGCAGTAAAAAGGTCTCGTCACCTTGCTTTAATGCCTTATTTATCTGATCAATTAAAATAAGGAGGAATTTATCATGGACATCATTTTAAAAGAAAACGTTGATAATTTAGGATACAAACATGACCTTGTTACCGTAAAGGATGGTTATGCTAGAAATTATTTAATCCCTAAAGGCTTAGCAATTTATGCTTCTCCATCTAATTTAAAAATGAGAGAAGAAACTTTGAAACAAAGAGCCCACAAGGAAGAAAAATTAGTTGCTGAAGCAGGAAAGCTATTAGAAAACCTACAAAAAGCCAACATTACTGTTGGAGCAAAAGTAGGCGAAAATGGAAAAATCTTCGGTTCTATTAATTCTCTTCAATTGGCTGATGCTTTGAAAAAAGCAGGTTTTGAAGTAGCTAGAAAAAACATTACCATTAAAGAAGAGCCAATTAAAGCCATAGGTAAGTATAGTGCTGATATTAAAGGTTACAAAGGCGCTACCACTACCATTGAGTTTGAAGTGGTTGAAGATTAATTTTTCTTCCCGGTTTTTAAGTTTGACAATAGGTTTTTAACTAGGAAGTTTTTTAATGAATCCCCCTTGATCAATCATGGGGGATTTTTTTTATTCGTACCGTAATGCTTCTACAGGATCTAAAGCCGCTGCTTTTTGGGCAGGATAATAACCCGCTGCAACTCCTGTAACCAAACACAAAACTACTCCCAATAAAATCCAAGCCCATGGAATAATAAAGCTGGTACCAATAAGCAATGAGGTAACATTGCCTATGGCTATACCTAAAACAATTCCTACTGCGCCGCCCAATTGGCAAATTAAAATTGCCTCAATCAAAAATTGAGACCTTATGGTTTTAATCTTAGCACCAATAGCTTTTCTAGTGCCTATTTCTTTTGTTCGCTCTGTTACTGATACCAGCATTATATTCATTAACCCTATTGCAGCGCCTAACAGCGTTATTAAACCAATTACCGTAGCTGCCACTGTAACGTAAGAAAGGTTTTCAATTAAAATGGCAGCCAAATTATCGCTACGCCTTATCCTAAAGCTGTTTTCATCGCTTAGTTTATCCCCTCTTATATTTCTAAAAAGCCCTGTGGCTTCGCTTATAGCCGCAGTCATGTCTTCTTGTGAAGTAACCATTACGCTTGCCGTATAGGTTCTATTATCATAAGGAAACTGTTGCCTTGCTACATTAATAGGAATTATACAAAGTCTATCGCCTCCAAAACCTGAGGCATTTCCTTTTTCTTTTAACACTCCAACTACTCTGTACTTTCCCCCTTTTATATTAATGAGTTTTTCTAAAGGAGATCCTCTTTCGAACAAGGTTTTGGCTATTTCAGCACCAATTAATACAACTCTAGTATTTGAAGTAACATCGGTAGAAGTCAAGTTTCTTCCCTCCTCTATTTGGTAACCCGAGGTGAAAATATAATTCTCATCAGCCCCAATTATTTGAACATTAGGGTTTGTTTTTTCAGATTTGAATTTTACTGTGGCTGTAAAATCAACTACTGCATGTACAGACTTTACAGAAGGGAAATCAAACGTATTTATAAAGTCGTTGGCTTCTCTGTATTCTATTTCTTTAAATCTAGCTGTTTCGTTACCCACCTCAGAGTTGTACTTCCTAATAAGGGTAAAAGTGTTAGCCCCCATATTCGTAAACTCATCAGTAATAGAAGATTTTATCGCATCAATAGCAGTTAAAATTCCTACTAAAGCTGTAATTCCAATGGCAATAATTAGCATGGTAAGAATAGCTCTTAACATCTGACTCCTAATGGAAAAATAAGCTATACGTAAGTTTTGAAGAAATATGGCAAATCCTTTATTCATACAAAAACCTTATGCTAAATAAATAGTTTCAATTGAGTATTTTCGCGCAAGTTCGCTAATCATAAAAAAACCAAAAATATGGTATTCGATATTGAAATGATAAAAGCAGTGTATGAGCGGTATCCTGAAAGGATAGAAGCTGCTAGAAAAGTGGTAAACAAACCACTAACGCTCGCAGAAAAAATTCTTTATGCCCATTTGTTTGATAGCAATGCTTCTGAAGCTTACCAAAGAGGAAAATCTTATGTTGATTTTGCTCCTGACCGTGTAGCCATGCAAGATGCTACAGCCCAAATGGCTTTGTTGCAATTTATGCAAGCAGGAAAATCAAAAACTGCTGTTCCTTCAACAGTGCACTGCGATCACTTGATTCAAGCACAAATGGGGGCACACACAGATTTAGATACTGCCATTACTCAAAACAAAGAAGTTTTCGATTTTCTTTCATCTGTATCGAATAAGTATGGAATTGGTTTTTGGAAACCGGGTGCAGGTATTATTCACCAAGTAGTATTAGAAAACTATGCTTTTCCCGGAGGCATGATGATTGGAACAGACTCTCATACTGTTAATGCCGGAGGATTAGGAATGGTTGCTATTGGTGTAGGTGGTGCTGATGCTGTAGATGTGATGGCAGGGATGCCTTGGGAATTAAAGTTCCCTAAAATGATTGGTGTTAAACTAACCGGAAAACTAAATGGATGGACTTCACCTAAAGACGTTATTTTAAAGGTAGCAGGTATTCTTACTGTAAAAGGTGGAACCGGTGCCATAGTTGAATACTTTGGCGAAGGCGCTGAGAGCATGAGCTGTACCGGTAAAGGTACTATTTGTAATATGGGTGCTGAAATTGGTGCAACCACTTCAACATTTGGTTATGATGACTCAATGAGAAGATATTTAAACGCTACCGGAAGAGGCGAGGTAGTTGAAGCTGCCGATAAAATTGCAGAACACCTAACTGCTGACCCTGAAGTGTATGCTAACCCAGAACAATATTTCGATCAAGTAATTGAAATAAACCTTAGCGAACTAGAACCAAACTTAAATGGTCCATTTACGCCAGATAAAGACACGCCTATTTCGAAAATGGCAGAAGTTGCCAAAGAAAACAATTGGCCAACTGAGGTTCAATGGGGGTTGATTGGCTCTTGTACCAACTCATCTTATGAAGATTTATCGAGGGCTGCCTCCATCGCAAGACAAGCAGTAACCAAAAAACTAAAAACAAAAGCCAACTTTGGAATAAATCCGGGTTCTGAGCAAGTGAGATATACTGCAGACAGAGATGGTTTATTACAAACTTTTGAAGATTTAGAAGCTACAATATTTACAAATGCATGCGGCCCTTGTATTGGTCAATGGGCTCGTGAAGGTGCTGATAAAAAGCCTGTAAACACTATTTTTCACTCATTTAACAGAAACTTTGCTAAACGTGCTGATGGTAACCCAAATACGCATGCCTTTGTAGGTTCTCCTGAGTTGGTTGCGGCTATTGCAATTTCAGGAAATTTGGGCTTTAACCCAATGAAGGACAAACTAATTAACGCAGATGGTGAAGAAGTAATGCTTGACCCTCCAACAGGAGATGAGTTACCATCACAAGGTTTTGCTGTTGAAGATAATGGTTACCAAGCCCCGGCTGAAGATGGAAGCAATGTAAATGTTGTTGTAAAACCAGATTCTAAAAGGTTACAACTGTTATCACCTTTTAATCCTTGGAATGGAGAAAATATTACAGGAGCTAAACTTTTAATTAAAGCTTACGGTAAATGTACCACAGACCATATTTCTATGGCAGGTCCATGGTTAAGGTTTAGAGGGCATTTAGATAATATCTCTGATAACATGTTAACAGGGGCGGTTAATGCTTTTAACATGGAAACCGATAAAGTTAAAAACCAATTAACAGGTAAATATGGAGCTGTACCTGCCACCCAGAGAGCATATAAGGCAGCGGGTATTCCTACAATTGTTGTTGGAGACCATAACTATGGTGAAGGTTCTTCTAGAGAGCATGCAGCTATGGAGCCTAGACACCTTGGAGTTATTGCTGTATTAGTTAAGTCTTTCGCGAGAATTCATGAAACCAACTTGAAAAAGCAAGGTATGTTAGGTTTAACTTTTGCTAACGAAGCAGATTATGATAAGGTGCAAGGAGATGATACCATAAACTTCTTAGACTTAAACGAATTTGCTCCTGAAAAGCCCGTTCATTTAGAGTTTGTACATGCAGATGGTAGTAAAGATGTTATTGCTGCAAATCATACTTATAATGCCAATCAAATAGAATGGTTTAAGGCAGGCTCTGCATTAAACTTAATTAAAGAGATGAATAAGTAAAAATTATTTCTGAGTCACTTCGCGTATTGAGCTGAAGAATGAAGCTTAACGTATCGAGAAGTTCTCAAAAAAAATAAAATCCCCAATTTCTGCAATGGAATTGGGGATTTTTTTGATTTCTGATTGTTTTTTGGACCTTCAGTTCTCGATACTTTTTTTCATTCTTCAAAAAAACTCGAACTGACTTTTCCTTAGATTTAATGACTTACTCAACTTTTTGCCAATCTTTATTGGCAAACAATTGATCGAAATACTTTTCGAATTGACCTAATTCTTCAGGTCCCATGAAAAGGTTAACAATTGATTTTCTTTGATTTCCCACCTTAAGTGTAGTATAGGTTGTTGGAAGGTCGGAAACTTCACCAACATATTCATCTTTTAATTCGAAATAGCCTACTTCATTGGCAAAGGAAATTAACTTATTAAAGTCTTCCTCTGATGCTTGGGCAACATAACTACCAATTTTATCAACGTTGGCTTCTCCAGTGTACATTAAAGTATAATCATCTAATA
This sequence comes from Crocinitomicaceae bacterium, assembly GCA_018623405.1. GTDB lineage: Bacteria > Bacteroidota > Bacteroidia > Flavobacteriales_G > Salibacteraceae > JAAZVO01. The sequence goes on along the minus strand of JAAZVO010000123.1, from coordinate 429 downwards.
ATACCATTTCATATACCTGACATTTTCCAAAACAATAAGTCCTTTTTATGCCTGCAATTGTATTTTCTGGGTAAATCCACTTTGCTATTTGGATGGAGGTTTCTTCCTTAACATCTTCTTTCACCTCATCTTGTACCTTTTCACTTTCTTCTTTTGCTTTTTCTGAAAGTTCAGCCAAAGCAGGTTTATTAGAAGCTTCAGCTGTTTTTTGTTTGTTTTTACAAGAAAAACCAACCAATAATATTAAGGAAATTATAAGGATTAATTGTCTCATTTTTTTGGAGGATTGTAACCACGTTGCTTAGCCATATCTTCTAAACGTTGTTGAAATTTAGATTTCTTGGCTTTTTTAGGGTTCTTTTTATTCTGCTGAATTTGTGCGTGGATTTTATCTTCATCTATAAAAAACTTCTTAATGGCCCATTGCTG
>JAAZVO010000122.1 GCA_018623405.1 Crocinitomicaceae bacterium | reverse complement strand
TATCAAAAATCTTTGCTTCCATCTTATTTCTCAATGGTTACTATTGATCCTTTAGGTCCAGGAATTGAACCTTTTAGCACCAATATATTTTCATCTTTTAATATCTTCATTACCCTAGAGTTAAGTACTTTAACTCTTTTGTTTCCGGTTTGTCCGGCCATTTTCATCCCTTTAAAAACTCGGGCAGGATAAGAAGCCGCACCAATAGAACCTGGCGCTCTCATTCTATTGTGTTGTCCGTGAGTTGCTTGACCAACACCACCAAAACCATGTCTTTTAACAACACCTTGAAATCCTTTACCTTTTGAAGATCCAGCAACGTCAACAAACTCACCTTCTTCAAAAATACTAACGTCAACAGAGCCGCCTAATTCAAGAACATCTTGAAATTCGAACTCTACAACTTTTCTTTTTGGAGTTGTTTTGGCTGCCTTAAAATGACCTTGCATTGCCTTTGGAGTATTCTTTTCCTTGGCCTCTCCAAATGCTAGTTGAATTGCATTGTAACCATCTTTTTCTTCGGTTTTAACCTGAGTTACAATGCATGGTCCTGCCTCAACCAAAGTACATGGAATATTTTTTCCATTTTGGTCGAACATGCAGGTCATACCTATTTTCTTTCCTATCAATCCTGACATGACTATAATCTAATTATACTTTAATTTCAACCTCTACTCCTGAAGGAAGCTCTAACTTCATTAAAGCATCAACCGTTTTAGAAGAAGAAGAATAAATATCCATTAACCTTTTGTATGAACTTAACTGAAACTGTTCTCTTGATTTTTTATTTACGTGAGGAGACCTTAATACAGTAAAGATCTTTTTGTTTGTTGGCAATGGTATTGGACCATTTACAACAGCTCCTGTAGTCTTAACAGTTTTGGCAATTTTTTCAGCAGACTTATCAACCAAATTATGGTCGTAAGACTTCAACTTTATTCTAATTTTTTGTGCCATTATTTAGAGTTATGCTGTTTGTTTATTTCCTTTTACTTTTTCAATTACTTCCTTAGCAATGTTGGTTGGAGCCTCATCGAAGTGTGAGAATTCCATTGATGATGTTGCTCTACCTGAAGACATAGTTCTTAAAGCAGTAACATATCCAAACATTTCTGACAATGGAACTTTTGCCTTAATTACTTTAGACCCTGCTCTATCATCCATTCCTTCTACTTGACCTCTTCTTCTGTTTAAATCACCAACGATGTCACCCATATTTTCTTCTGGAGTAACAACTTCTAACTTCATGATAGGCTCTAGTAAAACAGGACTTGCTTTTGGCAATGCTTCACGATAAGCAATTTTGGCGCAAATTTCGAAAGAAAGAGAATCAGAATCCACCGCATGGAAAGAACCATCTTTTAAGGTAACTTTCATACTATCTACAGGGAAACCCGCCAACACACCGTTTTGCATTGCGTCTTTAAACCCTTTTTCAACTGAAGGAATATATTCTTTTGGAATATTTCCACCTTTAATCTCATCAACAAACAAAAGACCTTGTTCATTATCTTCACGAGGGCCTAATTCAAATACGATATCGGCAAATTTACCTCTACCACCTGTTTGTTTTTTATAGGTTTCCCGGTGAGATACGGTTCCTTTGATAGATTCTTTATAGTTTACCTGAGGAGCACCTTGATTAACTTCAACCTTGAACTCTCTCTTTAACCTATCCATAATAATGTCTAGGTGAAGTTCGCCCATCCCGCTTAATACAGTCTGACCTGAATCTTCATCAGTATGAATAGTCAAGGTAGGATCTTCTTCAGAAAGTTTTGCAAGCGCTACACCAAGTTTATCTACATCTGCTTGAGTTTTAGGCTCAATAGCTAAACCAATAACTGGCTCGGGGAAAACCATAGATTCTAAAACAATCGGTGATTTTTCATCACAAAGGGTATCTCCGGTCTTAATATCTTTAAATCCAACTAGCGCAGCAATATCTCCACAATGTAAAGAACTAATTTGGTTTTGCTTGTTTGCGTGCATTTGGAAGATTCTAGAAATTCTTTCTTTCTTTCCTGTTCTTGTATTTAACACATAAGAACCGGCATCAAGCATACCTGAGTAAGATCTTGTAAAGCATAGCCTTCCAACAAATGGGTCTGTTGCTATTTTAAAAGCTAATGCTGCAAAAGGCTCATCAGGAGATGGCTTTCTAGAAATTGGCTCTTCAGTATTAGGGTTAGTACCTTCAATAGCTTCAACATCAAGAGGAGAAGGTAAAATTTCCATCACCATATCAAGCATAGCTTGAACCCCTTTATTTTTGAAAGCAGATCCACACATCATAGGAACAACTTTTCCTGCGATGGTTGCTTCTCTTAAGGCATCTAAAATTTCTCTTTCAGTTAAAGAATTCTCGTCTTCAAAATACTTCTCCATTAAAGTATCATCAAACTCAGCAACTGCTTCAAGTAATTGACCTCTTAATTCTCTCGCTTCATCAACAATATCTTCAGGAATATCTATCACTTCATAGGTCATGCCCATATCATGCTCGTTCCAAACAATACCTTTGAAGTTAATAAGATCAACAACTCCTTTAAAACTTTCTTCAGCACCAATATTTAATTGTAATGGCAAAGCATGGCTACCAAGCATTTCTTTTACTTGACGACAAACTGCAAGAAAATCTGCACCTTGACGGTCCATTTTGTTTACAAATCCAATTCTTGGAACATTGTAATTATTGGCTAACCTCCAGTTAGTTTCAGATTGAGGCTCAACACCATCAACTGCACTAAACAAGAATACTAAACCATCTAATACTCTCAAAGACCTGTTTACCTCAACAGTAAAATCAACGTGTCCTGGGGTGTCGATTATGTTTACGTGATAATTATTGTCTCTATATAGCCAATTAAGGGTGGTTGCAGCAGAAGTAATTGTAATACCTCTTTCTTGCTCTTGCTCCATCCAGTCCATCGTGGCAGCTCCATCATGCACCTCACCAATTTTGTGACTCACACCACCATAATACAAAATACGTTCAGTGGTGGTTGTTTTTCCTGCATCAATGTGAGCAGCAATACCAATATTTCTTGTATATTTTAAATCTCTTTTTGCCATTTCTAATTAGATTCTAAAATGTGAAAATGCTTTATTGGCTTCAGCCATTCTATGGGTATCTTCTTTCTTTTTATAAGCAGCACCTTCTTCTCTTGAGGCAGCAATAATTTCTTCAGCTAATCTTTGAGCCATTGGCTTACCTGAACGTTTTCTTGCAAAACCAATCATCCACTTCATTGCCATAGAGGTTTTTCTACTACCTCTAATTTCTTGAGGAATTTGAAAAGTTGCTCCACCAACTCTTCTACTCCTCACTTCAACCTGAGGAGTAACGTTAGATAAAGCCTTCTTCCATGTTTCTAACCCGTCTTCACTTGTTTTTTCTTGAACCATATCTATGGCATCATAAAATATAGTGTAAGCAGTGCTCTTTTTTCCGTCAAGCATTAAGTTGTTTACAAACTTTGCAACCAACTCATCATTGAACCTTGGATCTGGCTCAATTCTTCTAATTTTTGGTTTAACCTTTCTCATCTAATTATTTCTTTTTAGGTCTTTTAGTACCATATTTAGATCTTCTTTGAGTTCTACCCTCAACACCTGCAGTATCTAAAGCGCCCCTTACTATATGATAACGAACTCCAGGTAAATCTTTTACTCTTCCACCTCTAACTAAAACTATAGAGTGTTCTTGTAAGTTATGACCTTCTCCTGGGATATAAGCATTCACTTCTTTACTATTGGTTAATCTCACCCTCGCAACCTTTCTCATTGCTGAATTCGGTTTTTTTGGAGTTGTTGTGTAAACTCTCACACAAACACCCCTTCTTTGAGGGCAAGAATCTAGAGCGGCAGATTTACTCTTCTGCGTCTTACTTTGCCTACCTTTTCTAACTAACTGCTGTATTGTTGGCATATTAACAAATAATATTTCAAAAATTTAGGGCTGCAAAGGTAATCGAATATTTAATTTAAACAAGACTCGGTTTCATTATTTTTTTAAACCTTTAGAAATTCCGTAAAATGGTGAATTTCAATAGGTTTTTAACCACCTTGTAAATTAAGTGGGATGTTGATATTTATCGGCGTTTTGGAATAAGATTAAGCCAAAGGAAAATTAATTTCGCCACATGGATTTTTTAAACATTCTGAACGACCCCCAACAAAAAGCGGTACAGCATATTGATGGACCTGCAATGATAATTGCCGGAGCAGGCTCAGGAAAAACCAGAGTTTTAACCTTTAAAATAGCTTACCTTATATATAAAGGTATAGACCCTTTTAATATCCTATCCCTAACTTTCACCAATAAGGCTGCAAAAGAAATGAAAGAAAGAATTGCAAAAGCAGTTGGTGAACAGCAAGCAAAAAACCTATGGATGGGCACCTTTCACTCTGTATTTGCAAAAATCTTAAGGATAGAACACGAAAAAGTTGGCTTTCCATCAAACTTCACAATTTATGATACCGATGATGCAAAGAGCCTTATTAAAGCCATACTGAAAGATTTAAATTTAGACCCAAAGGTTTACAAGCCAAGTTTAGTTTACAACAGAATATCATCTGCAAAAAACAACCTCATATCTGCTGATGCTTATGCAGACAATACAAATATTATTTCAGATGATAACCAGTCTCAAAAACCATACATACATAAAATATACAAGCTATACCAAAACAGGTTGTTTAGAGCTGGAGCCATGGATTTTGATGACCTACTATTTAAAATGAATGAGTTATTGCGAGATGACCCTGAAATTTTACTTAAGTATCAAAATAAATTTAGGTATGTTTTAGTAGATGAGTTTCAAGACACCAATTATTCTCAATTTACTATTTTAAAAAGATTGGCTGCAAGGCATGAAAATATTACGGTAGTTGGTGATGACGCACAAAGCATTTATGCATTTAGGGGTGCTAATATTCAGAATATTTTAAATTTTAAAAACACTTATCCCGATACTCAAATTTTTAAACTAGAACAAAACTACCGATCTACAAAAAATATTGTAAACGCTGCAAACTCCATCATAAAACAAAACAAAGAACAACTCAAAAAAACTGTTTGGACAGCAAATGACGAGGGTGAAAAAATAAAGGTTTTTAGGACCAACTCAGACCAAGAAGAAGGTATGTCTATTGCCAATGAAATATTTAGGGTAGAAAACGAACAGCATTTAGGCTTTGATTCTTTTGCCATTCTATACAGAACCAATGCCCAATCAAGAGCTTTAGAAGAAGCGCTTAGAAAGTCTGATATTCCATATAGAATTTATGGTGGTCTGTCCTTTTATCAACGTAAAGAAATTAAAGACCTACTAGGATATTTTAGGCTAACCCTAAACCCTAATGATGAGGAAGCTTTGAAGCGAATTATCAATTACCCCGCTAGAGGAATAGGAAAAACCACATTAGATAAATTCATTCTAACAGCATCTCAGCACAATGTTGGATTATGGAAGGTAATTGAAAACCCGCTTGCTTTTAAAGTTCAAATAACTGGAGGAACGTTAAATAAGTTAAATGCTTTTCGAGATTTAATATATGCCTTCTCTAAAATTATTGAAAATGAAAACGCTTATGATGCAGGACAAAAAATAGCTGCATCTTCAGGTATTTTAAAAGAATTATATAGCGATAAATCTGCTGAAGGTTTAGCTAGGTATGAAAACGTTCAGGAGTTATTATCCGGTTTAAAAGAGTTTTCTGAAGACCAAAAAGAGCAAGGGCTTCCGGCAAAATTACCGGACTTCATGAATGATGTTGCCTTGCTTACAGACCAAGACCAAACAGACGATGAAGAGCAACCTAAAGTTACCTTGATGACTGTCCACGCAGCTAAGGGATTAGAATTTCCCTATGTTTTTATTGCCGGTTTAGAAGAAAACCTTTTCCCCTCTCAACTATCAGTAAACTCTAGAGCAGATTTAGAAGAAGAAAGGCGCTTATTTTACGTTGCATTAACAAGGTCCGAAAAAAAAGCTTACATATCTTATGCTTTAACAAGATTTAGATGGGGGAACCTAATTTACTGCGAGCCTAGCAGGTTTATTGAAGAAATTGACGAAACTTTTCTAGATTATCCTTTTGTAGAAAAACAAACCTCAAATTTTTCTGACTTCATAAGATCACAAACAAAATCACAACCAACAAAAAAGAAGACCGCATTTACGCCTCCTAGAAATTTAAAAAAGGTTTCAAGTACAAATGCCGTAAGCTTTGAAGGCTCGCCCTCTTCAGAAATAGTTGCAGGAGCAGAAGTAGAACATGTTAGGTTTGGCAAAGGCAAAGTATTGCAGGTGGAGGGTGTAGATCCTAACAAAAAAGCAACAGTATTCTTTAATGGTGTTGGACAAAAACAACTATTATTGAAGTTCGCAAAATTAAAAGTGCTTTAATGGAGTATAATTCAGTTAGAAAAGATTTGATACTTCCTGAATATGGAAGAGCAATTCACCGAATGGTTGATCATTTAAAAACCATTGAAAATAGAGAAGAAAGAAACAAAGCTTCAAAAACAATCATTGAAATTATGGGTAATAAAAACCCTCATTTACGTGATGTAGAAGATTTTACTCATAAATTATGGGATCACCTTTTTTTGATGGCAGAGTTTAATCTTGATGTTGACTCTCCCTACCCTATTCCTGAAAAGAAAGAAGATGCAGGACCTATTCCTCTTTCATATTCTGACGAAAAACAGATTAAATACAAATTCTACGGCAGAAATGTAATGAATATGGTTAAAACTGCTTCTGGAATGGATGAGGGCGATGAAAAGGAAGCTTTAATTGAGGTTATAGCCAACCTAATGAAGAAGTTTTACCTAAATTATAATAAGGAGTCGGTAGAAGACGAAATGATCAATAATCATCTTTTAGAACTATCAGAAGGAAAACTTAGAATAAAAGATGAATACAATATTGACTCTACAAGTGACATACTAAGTCATAAAAACAAAAAACGTAGAAGAAATAATAAAAAGAATTTCCGCAAAAAGAAAAATCATTAATTCATGGGAACCTTTGAAATTAAAGGAGGAGCAAGACTAAATGGTGAAATAATTCCTCAAGGAGCAAAAAACGAAGCATTACAAATTCTTTGTGCTGTTTTACTTACTCCTGAGAAAGTTACAATTCATAAAATACCCAACATTAGAGATGTAAATAAACTAATTGACCTTTTAAGAGCATTAGGAGTTAGGGTAAAAAAAATCGGAGATGAATCTTATGAGTTTAAGGCAGATGAAGTTGATATTGAATATTTAAACTCTCCTGACTTTAAAGAAAAAGGCTCGGGCTTAAGAGGTTCAATTATGATTGTTGGGCCACTTTTAGCAAGGTTTGGAAAAGGATATATTCCAAAACCTGGTGGGGATAAAATTGGTCGAAGAAGACTAGATACCCACTTTTTAGGTTTTCAAAAGCTTGGCGCAAAATTTCATTATGATGATAAAACAAATTTTTACCGCGCCGAGGCCGACAACTTAAAAGGTTGTTACATGATGTTAGAAGAAGCATCTGTAAC
>JAAZVO010000005.1 GCA_018623405.1 Crocinitomicaceae bacterium | reverse complement strand
TATTTTCTTAGTAGGTTGGACCCACAAACAAGCCTTAGAAATATTGCACTCACCAAAAGAAATGGTATGGAGCTTTAAAGGTGCTCAAAGAAAGTTTTGGAGATGTAATATCGCAAAAGATGCTTTTGCACCAATAACTTTAATCCCTTTTTTAAAATCTTAAGCTAACTCCTAAAGAAGGTAAAATAGGTAACTGGTTTACTCTTTCATTCGAAATTCTATCGTAATAGAATATGTTTTCACGATTATAAAGATTGGTAACTCCAATATTTACTTCAACTTCGCCATTTTCGCCATAGTAGGTTTTGTATTTTAAGTTGGCATCAAATCTATGGTAATAGGGTAACCTTCCTTGGTTAAGTTGAGCATAGCTTATTCCTAACTCGCCATTGGCGGCAACATAATCGGTACCAATGCCATCAGCAAAGTTGAATAGTTCGTAATAACCTTGGTTTTGAGTAAAAGGAAATCCTGAGCCAAAATTCCACCTTCCGTTGATTTCCCAATTTAAATTTTTACCAAATGTATAGGAGCTAACTAGGTTTACATTATGCCGTCTATCAAATATAGGCCTGTAGGTTTGGATACCATCCCAACGGTCGTTAAACCCTAAAGAGTATACAGCCCAAAAGTAAATTCTTTTGTAGTCGTATTTTGCTACAAAATCTACCCCATAAGCATTTCCGGTTTCAATAATAAAATCTTTGCGTTGTATTTCAGGGCGATTAAAGTTGTCTTCTGTATCGTCGAAAATTTTGTTTCTGTTTAGGTTAGTTAACTGCGAAAACCTTTTGTAGTAACCTTCTAAATTAAATGTAATTCGTCTATTTAAATCAAACTCAAAGCCACCCATAAGGTGTTGTGATTTTTGCAATTTATGTTCAACCTCTTTTACATTCCCATTTTCATCTGTAAATGTGTTTTGAAGGTTATCAGGCCCCGTTAAAAAGCCATAAAAAAGGTTTACTACGTCTCTATCTGAGTTGGCACTGATTAGGTTTTGTGAATAAAGTCCGCCAGCAAGTTTAAATCTTAAATCATCAGAAATGTTGTACTTAAATCCCAGCCTTGGTTCAGGAGAAAATGTTCCTAACGAGGCATAGTATTGCGCCCTAAAACTAGGCTCTAACACCATTTTTCCTCTATTCCACTTATACTTTAAATAACCTGCAAGCTCTGTGGTGTTTTGCTGTTGCTCTATTCTTCTGTTTAAGCTATTAAAGAATGAAAAATCAGTAGACAATCCAACTACATCAATTCCATATTTTATTTCATCATCTAAAATAAAGTAGGTGAAGTTTAAGCCTAAATTAAATCCATCAATAGAGCTCGACCTAGGATTTATGGTTGTTGATTGTTGGGTAATTTCATAATTGGAATAAGAAAAATTACCTTCTACCAACACGGGTGAGTAAAGCGGAACTAAAACAAAATTTGCTCCGGCCCCATAGTTCTGCCAACCGATTTCTGCGATGCCGCGATAGTTAACATTATCGTTGTAATTAAATCCAAATAAATTGAATTTAGAACCATTGTCGCCACTTAAGGTAATTTTACCATACAAATCGTTGAAGTTAAAGGGCAGTCCGGCTGTATCTACATATTGGTAAAGTTGTTTTGATGTTCTATCTAAATAGGATGTTTTTCCCGAAAGTATATATGAGATGTACGGATCACCCAATTCTTTTGGTTTTTTCAGTGGTCCTTCTAAAAGCGCTTTAGCACCAAAAGTGCTCATTCCAATTTTTCCACTAAAAGATTTTGCGTTTCCATCTCGGGTAGTAATATCCATTATTGAAGATATTCTACCTCCATATTCTGCATTAAAGCCTCCTGTATATATGTCTGCATTTCGAATGATATCGGTTTCAAAAACAGAAAAAAGACCTATTGAATGAAAAGGGTTGTAGATAATCATACCATCTAAAAGAACTTTATTTTGGATGGGTGAGCCTCCACGAATGTATAATTGCCCTCCTTGGTCTCCGGTGAATATTACTCCCGGTAAAACTTGTAAGTACTGCGCTAAATCTGCTTCTCCACCAACACTTGGAAGTTGTTTTAATTCTTTCGGAGTAATTTTTACCACCGACATCTTTACCTCAGTTTGTGCTTCCTGCTTTTCTGATGAAACCTCAAATTCATCTAACTCAATAGATGATTTTTGAAGGTAAAGTTGTTTGGTCATCATTTCACCATTTTTAAGCGTAATGGTTTCCCTCAAGGTGTCGTAGCCTAAAAAAGTTACCATTAAATTGTAGGTGCCTGCAGGAATTCTGTTTATGGCAAAATATCCGTTTACATCTGTAACCCCACCGTATGAGGTATTTTCTAGGTAAACATTGGTGAAAATTATCGGATTACCTGTTTCTTTTTCGTAAACAAAGCCTTTTACTATCGCAGACTGACCTATTGAGAAAAAGCTAATAAATGAAAATGCTAAAACTACCAGAAAATGCTTCATGCGTATTTTTGAAGGAGGCCAAAAATAGCAATTAACCTTTGCCAAGGTCAATTACTTTTAAAATTGGTGCGCTGTTAATGCCAATAATAAATAAGTGGTTAGTTTTTAGGCGTGTAATGTCGCTCTAACCATTTTGCTAAACCATCTAACCCGGGAAAAAGTAGTCTTTCAGTTATGTTGGCTTGGTCTAGTTTATCTCTTATTTCCCATTTTAACTCACTCGGAATAATTATTTTTTGATAGGTTTCCGGATGACTTTTTAACCAATCGTTTAGTTTTAATGTTGGGTTTGAGGCTACTGAGAAAAATGCAAATTGGTTCACAATTCTATCATCTATTGATGGAGGTTCGAAAAATACAACCAACGGATTTTCAGATAGGTTATCAAAGTCTTTTAGGTTAGGTACAGCTTCTTCAAGCATTTCAACCGTGAACGTATTACTGCCAATTTCTCCTAAAACATTTTTTAGAGGCTCAGGCAAAAGGTTATTTACCTTCACAAAATCTACCTTCCAAATAATTCCGTCTTTATCGTATTTGGCAACATCAGCAGTGGCAAAATGAACCGCAATAAATGGGGAATAGGTCCAATCAATAAGCCTAGTAGGCAAACCATAATGTTGTCCTAAAGTAAGCACTCTCCAATCTGAAGTAAGTGAATCTTTGTATTTTACACCTGCATATTTCCTGAAATTTCTCAGCAAATGGTATTCTAGGTGCGATAAGTTTCCGGTGGTTCTAGAAAACCTGCTTACCAAACTGTGGGTTTTATCATTTATACCTCGAAAGGCAAAATTTGCACGATACCTCCCTAAACTTGGCTGCCAAGAGTTGTCGTAAAGCCTATCGCATAAGTCTTTCCAACTATTTACTGTAATATCTTCTGAGTTTGCGTCCATAGGCTACAAAAATTACAATCTAATCTTAATAAAATGTTTATTCAACGAATTTTAGGGCTTTTTTTTACACAACTTTGATTAGTATAAATTTATAGCTTTAAAATCATCTAAACCGATTGATGAAAAAGAAACTATTAGTGCTTGTTGTTATTTTGATAAGCTTGGGTGTAAATGCCCAAGAGCAAATTGTTAGAGGACTTCAAGAAACAGCTCGCACCCAAATGAATAATGGAAACTTTAGAGGAGCTTTCCAAAATTATGAAAAACTTTTAGCCCTTGATGAAAACAATCCTGTTTACAATTATGAAATGGGTGTTTGCGTATTTAAAGGCTCGGTAGATAAAGGCAGAGCATTACCCTATTTTGAAAAGGCTTTTGAAAACAAGAATGATGAAACCCCAAATGAATTATTCTATTATTTAGGTAAATCTTACCATTATCAAAGTAATTTTCTGTTTGCAATTTCTTCTTACACCACTTGTTTAGCTTTTTTAACCACCTCAAAAGCAGGAGATGATTTAAGAAATGATTTAGAAACCTTAATTGACCAAGCAGAACAAGGAAAAAATTTGGTGGAAGGTCAAAATGTTGCTGTTTTAGATGAATCTAGCTCTGGTGATGTGTACAAGTATTTTGTTGATGGTAACCGTTATGTGAAAATTGTAAACCTTTCAGATAAGCTCAACAGCGAATATTCTGATTATGCACCACTTTTTATTGGAGATAATAAAACCTTAGTTTTTACCTCAAGAAGAGAAGGTACAACAGGTGGTGATATGTATTATGATGACCAATATTACGTAGATATTTATGTGGCCTATTTTAACGATTCGGGTAAAGTTATTGATGTAGCCAACTTAAATCAGTCTGATGTTTTTGAATTTCAACTCAAAAATTCAACAAAACATGATGCTACTGTTTCTATGTCAAACGATGAATCTATGGTATTCATTTATCATAACAACCACATAATGGAATTAGTAAAAGATGAAACAGGAGCCTGAAAAAACCCGTTGAATTAAGCGAGGAAGTTGCCAATCAAACTAACCAAGTAACAGGTGCTACCATTAGTGATGATAAAAATATGCTATTGCTAGTAAGTAATCGATCAAATGATACCCAAGGTGGTAGAGATATCTATTATTCGTTTAAAGACGAAAATGGTGTTTGGAGCAAAATGCAAAATATTGGAGCACCAATAAATACTGAAGACGATGAGTCATCTCCTTACATGCCAAATGATACCACATTGTATTTTAGCTCAAAAGGGCATTCTAGTATTGGAGGATATGACGTTTTTGTTAGTCATAAACGAAATGGGGCATGGACAGAACCTGAAAATCTAAATATGCCGATTAATACTCCGTTTGATGAAATAAATTACAGGATTTCAAACGATAGAACATTTGCTTATTACTCAAGCGATAGGTCTGAGGGGTATGGTAAATTTGATATTTATAAAATTTCAAAAGGGTTTGATGTAACTGTAGATGAAAATGTTTTGGCGACTTTTCAAGATGTAAATAAAGACTCGTTACCTACCGAGGCTTTTTTAAGTGAAAAAGCATTAGCCTATGAAAACACAGCTAATCAAAATAATGCAACTGCTAATAATTTAGTTGAGCAAGAGGGTGGAGCTACAATTGGAAAAGGAGGCGAGAAAGATCTTGCAGACTTAACAAACAATGAAAACTTGAAGGTAGAAAAAACAAGTGCAAACTCCATTTCAGTTACCGAGAAGTTTGATGATAGCCCTATTAACATATCTGATTTAAATAGAAGGGCTTTAGAAAACTCTATAAACTTCAATATTCCAAATAAGGTTAAATACCGTGATGATTACTCTAATAGTTTTATTTTCGAAAAAGTTGCTCATTTTGGGTTCAACTCAGTTATTCTTACTGAATACAGTAAAAAAGTAATTCAGCCGGTAATTGATTTTGCAAAAGACAATCCTGAAAAAAAATTCACCATCAGGTTGTATGGTCATACCGATAAAAAAGGCTCTCCTAAACAAAATATGATTGTTTCAGCAAAAAGAGCTGAAAACGTGAAAGCTTATTTGGAACAACAAGGCATTTCTGCCAATATTGAAACAAAAGTTTCGGTGAGTCAAGACCTGCTGTTTCAGTTGAAAATGATGAATATTCAGTTTTTAACAGAAGGGTGCAGGTTAGAGTTTATGTGAACTAGTATGTTTTAGTCATATCAGAAGGTATTACCAAAATAAAGTCGCCTAATTCAGCATAATCTTCTTGGTAATCTAAATTCTCTGCTTCTACCACAGAAATGGAACCTATACTTTTAATATCGTTTTGGTTTTGTAAATACCAATAAATACCACCATATTGTTTAGAGTGGAAATCTCCGTTAAAGTGTACAAATACTTTTTTCCTTTCTAAGTTATTAGCAATAAAATGAGCCATAGTAGCATCTTTAAGAGCTTGTGCTTTTACAATATTCATTGAGCTTCCATGAGCACCGTGTCCTCCCATCATTGTTATCATTTCTTCATATCCTGGAACTTCCAATCCAAAGCTTATTGGAAGAGGAGCCATATATTGCTTTGATGAGGCGGGCAGGCTATCCAGATATTCTAGTCCCTTTGAGGCAACAATTGAAGCATACCTTCTTGGTACGTTAGTAGCAATAAAATTGCAATTGTTTTCTTTTGCAAACTCCATAAGCGGCTTGTAATCTGTTGCGTAATTATTCCAAAGCTTAGCTTCTTTCTCAAAGTTACTTTGTTTGATATATCCTGTAAGATATTCATCTATTTTTAGTTGATCGTCAGCCTCAAACATTTCCGCACCAAGCGTAAGGTTTGTTTCCATACTTTTTAGGCTTTTTAGCAGTTGTAATTGAAGCCAATGCACCATACTATTGTTATGAAGCTCACCAAACAGAATTACATCGTTTTTGGATAGTTGCCTGGTCATTTTTTCAAATTCAACCTCCTTACCTTTATTGCTATAAACAGCATAGGGTTTACCAATAGATTGTGCATTTAAAATGGCTGAAAAGTAAATTGAAATGATTAATAGTAATACTTTTTTCATTAGTTTAAAATTTTGTATATCAGTTCTTTAAGAATTTCTTTTTCCGGTAAATATCCAGAATCTACTCCCTTAGATTTTAAATCTGCAATTTTTATTTCATGAATTATTTCAGTAACCTTCATGGCAGAATATGCTCTGCTAGCATGCATATAGTCATTCATGAAAAAAGGGTTTACCCCTATTAATCTAGAAAGCTCTTTTGGATTTTTGTTTTTTGAATATTGAATGGTAAGTACCAAGTTGAAGAACCTCGCAAGCGCAGGCAAAGTTTGAAATATGGGATGATTTTTCGAATTTTCACCGAAAAACTTGGTAATTTGAAATGCCTTGAACGCATCTTTAAAGGCTAATGCTTTTTGTAATTCGAAAACATTAAAATCTTTACTTATCCCAATATTTTCTTCAATTATTTCAGGCGTTATTTCACGATTATCATTAATAATAAGCTTAAGCTTATCAATTTCGTTTGAAATTTTTTGAAGGTCGTTTCCCAAAAACTCTGAAAGTAGAACTGTTGATTTAGGATTTATGCTCATTCCTTTGGTAGCAACATAGTCGTGTATCCACTTGGGAATTTGAGACTCATATAATTTTGAGCTTTCAAATACTACACCTTTGGCCATTGCGGATTTTAAGTACTTTTTTCTTTTATCAGCCTTTTTGTACTTATGGCAAATAACTAAAATGGTTGTTTCTAAAGGTTGGTTAAAGTATTTTTCAAATTCTTCAATTCGTTTTAGTTGTTGCGCCTCCTTTACAATAATTACTTGAAATGGAGCCATCATAGGAGGCCTTCTTGCACTTAAAATTATATCATCAACATTGGCATCTCTGCCATATATAATTGTTTGGTTGAATCCTTTTTCCGCTTCATCTAAAACATTGTCTTCTATGAACTTCGAGACCTTATCAATAAAAAAAGGTTCTTCGCCATGCAAGAAGTAAATAGGAGCATACTTCTGCTGCTTTAATTCATTAAGAATAACGGGGAAGGTGCTCATTAAAATTTCAAATGTTTTACGGTTAGTCCCTTGTTCATAAGTTGCTTCAAAGATTCAATGCCCAATTTAACATGTTTATCAACAAAATTACTTGAAACATATCTGTCGCTTTGTTCAGTTTTTACTCCTTGAGGTATCATGGGTTGGTCTGAAACTAAAAGCAAGGCACCACATGGTATTTCATTTGAAAAAGCGGTAATGAAAAGTGTTGCTGTTTCCATATCAATAGCCATACACCTAGTTTTTCTTAGGTATTTTTTAAATTTTTCGTCGTGCTCCCAAACTCTTCTGTTAGTGGTGTAAACCGTGCCTGTCCAATAATCAAAATTAAAATCTCTAATGGTTGTACTAATTGCTTTTTGCAGACTAAAGGCCGGCAAAGCAGGTACCTCAGGAGGAAGGTAATCTTGAGAAGTTCCTTCACCTCTAATGGCAGCAATGGGTAAAATCCAATCACCAATTTGACTTTTCTTTTTCAACCCTCCACATTTTCCTAAAAAAAGTACAGCCTTAGGCTCAGCTACTGAAAGTAAGTCAATAATAGTGGCGGCATTTGGACTTCCCATTCCAAAATTTATCATGGTAATACCATCACCAATAGCAGAGGGCATAGCTTTTTGAGTATCAATAATTTTTCCTCCGGTTTGCTCTATAAAAATATCTAGATAATTATCGAAGTTGGTTAATATGATAAAAGGTGTAATATTTTCTTTGTTGATTCCTGTGTAACGAGGTAACCAGTTTTCTATAATTTCTTTTTTAGATTTCATAAATTCACCAAAAGGTTTTGGAATTAGTGTAGATGGTAAAATTAAATTTCCCCGAAGGCAAATTTAAAATTTATAAATCCCCAGATGGGGTGTTTATTTTTGATTTGGTAAGAAAAAAGCAAATTCTTCTAACACCTGAAGAGTGGGTAAGGCAGCACCTTATTAATTATCTGAATGTTGAGAAAAATTACCCATTGTCTTTAATGAAGCTCGAAATGCAACTAAATATCAATAATTTAAAAAGAAGGCCGGATCTTGTAGTTTACAGTAAACAAGGAAATCCAATTTTTATTGGTGAATGCAAAGCACCAAATATTGGTATTTCTCAAGATGTTTTTGAGCAGATTGCTCAATACAATATTGCTTTAAAGGTGCCTTATTTATTGGTTACAAATGGAATGAATCATTACCAATGCAAAGTAGACCACCAATCCAATAAAATCACATTTTTACAAGAAATACCTTCTTATGACGAGCTATAGGTTTTTGCTTTTTTGCTTTTTTATGTTTTTGGGGTTGTTGGCAAAACCGCAATTAAATTCTGCACCATTTTCAGAAAACGCCAATTTGTTATTACAACAAATAGGAAGAAATAATGAAACTAAAAACCAACAAGTTCAAGTTTTTGTGAAAGGAGATAAAGAGAAAATCTATCAGGCTGTAAATGAATTAAATGGCAAAATAAAGTACCAAATTAAAGGATATTTTAATGTTTTAATTACTTCAGAAAAAGCCGTTTTGTTGGCAAAACATCCTGATATAGAAAGCTTAGTTTATTACCCAGGAAAAGGAGAAGTATTAGTAGATCAATCTCTTGTAAATACACGGGTTAATTTAGTGAGGCAAAAGGCTAGCCCTCTAAATAAAAATTACTCAGGTAAAGGGGTTATTTTAGGCATTATAGATACAGGTATAGATCCATCACACCCTGATTTTCAAGACTCTTTAGGCAATACAAGAATTTTAGCTATTTGGGATCAAACTAAACCATTTGACTCTACATTAACCCCAACAAATTTTGGGTATGGTCAAGCTTGGGATAGCTCTGCAATAAATAATGGAACAAGCGGACATTTAGACCCATTAACCTACTTTGGGCATGGAACCAATGTAAGTGGCATTGCAGGAGGAAATGGGAATTCAGTTCCGGATTCAATTGCCAATTACAAGTCATATGCCTATGATGCTTATTTTGTGGTTGTTGCAGCCAATTTTGCATCAAATAATTTTACCTCAATTGTTGCAGATGGGGTTGAATACATTTTCAAAATTGCTGACTCATTAGGAATGCCTGCAGTAATTAATGCAAGTTTAGGTCAATACACAGGCTCTCATGATGGTTTGGATTTGTCCGCATTAAGAATTGATAGTTTGTTAAATGCCTCAACCGGAAAAAGTATGGTTGCTGCTGCAGGAAATTCAGGAACAATTGCGCCCTACCATTTAGGATATCAAGTAAACCTGGATACTAATTTCACTTGGTTTTTAAATAATCCCAGCTCTGCATTGGGAATTAATGCAATGTTTTTTGAGCTTTGGGCAGATACAGCCCAATTTAACCAAGTAAACTTTTCTTTTGGATTTACTGATACAACAACAGGAAGTTTAGTTGGAGCTTCGCCATTCGATAATATTAATAACAGGCTAAATGCTTTGGTGGCAGATTCAATTTTTGATACCTCAGGAGCTTACATAGGGTTGTTGCAAACCTATTGCGAAAGGCAAGGAGGACAATATTTAATGCAAGCCCTTATTGCAAATCCACCAAGCAATAGGTTTTACGAATTTAGAACTACAGGTCAAGGCAGGTTTGATGTTTGGAGTGCTTCATTTTTTGGGTATTCCAATATGCTGCAACTTAACCAGACTAAATTTTCTAAATCGGGAAGGTTTTTGAACTATAAAGACCCAGATAGCCTGCAAAGTATTGTGAGCAGTTGGGCTTGCTCTCCCAATGTTATTACCGTTGCTAATTACCAAAACAGAAACTCATACTTAGATATGGATTCAGTTTTGCAAACTTTTAATGATGTTCCGGGAGAAAGAGTTGCTTCTTCTTCACGAGGACCATCTAGGCTAGGTGTACAAAAACCTAATGTGGCTGCTCCGGGAGGTCTTGTTTTATGTGCAGGATTATCTTCAGATTTAAACCAAATAAAAGCAATTCCAAATCTTAGGTCATATGTTGGTTTAGGAGGTTATCACAGGAGAAACGGAGGAACCTCTATGGCTTCTCCTGCAGTTGCGGGTATTGTAGCTTTAATGCTAGAAAAGTGCCCCAAATTATCCACCCAAGAAATTATTACCAGAATAGAAAATTCTGCATTCTCAGATTCATTAACCAATGCAATTCTACCAGATTTTGAATGGGGTGCAGGTAAAGTAGATGGTTTTGCTGCTTTGCTTGGGTTAGATTTTAAGCCAAAGGTGGTTTTTAGTTCAGATTCATTGCTTTGTGCAGGCGAAACAATTCAAATCTCCACACAAAAAACTTATGATACTTACCAATGGAGCAACGGAGATGCTACAGGAAATACCACGATTACCAAAAAAGGTTTTTATGCGCTCACAGTTACTGATTCTTTAGGTTGCTCCTCCACAATAGATTCAATTAGAGTAGATTCTGTTCCTAACCCAATTGTAAACCTTGGTGCCGATACCACCATTTGTTGGGATGCAAGCCTTACTTTATCGGTAGATTCAAATTTGATTAATCCTATTTGGAATGGAACCTACAGCAACCAAAACTTAATCACAAATAAAGATACCTTTGTTACTTTACAGGTAGAAAACCAATTTGGGTGCTTAGCTTATGATACGCTTAAAATAGCCTACCATCAAAAGCCAAAACCAAATTTAGGTGCAGACACTTCAATTTGTACAGGAGATACCTTAGAGGTTTATTCAGGATTTACAATTAACCTTTGGAATGATGGAGATACAAACAACCTTAAAAAGTTGTTTAATACCGGAAGTTTTATTGTTGAGGTAACCGATCAGAACTCATGCAAAGCCAAAGATACGCTGATAATAAATTCATTGTATGGATTACCAAACATTTCAATCCACAATGATACATCGCTTTGTGCCAATGATACATTGATGGTTTCGCTTCCAAGCCATTATCAATATTTATGGGAAAATAACTCTACTAGTTCTTCTCGAGATTTTTATAATTCAGGATCCTATCAAATAACAATAACAGATTCAATAGGCTGTAGTAGCGCTGATACTTTCGAAATCATTCAAATTTTTGGATTTCCACCAATAAATCTTCCTAACGATACATCTATTTGTTTTGGCGATTTTGTAAACATTTCATTGCCATCAAATTTCTCATATCTGTGGAGTGATGGATTAACCATGTCAAACAGGCAAGTATCTACTGCTTCTCAATATGTTGTTGAAGCTACAGAAAGTAATGGTTGTATTTCGGTAGATTCATTCTCTATAACTTCATTAAATCCCCTGCCCACTTTTAGTCTTCTAAACGATACATTTATTTGTTCGGGAGACTCAATAGAAATTGGGGTTTCTACTTCAAACTTGATTTATCAATGGAACAATGGGACAACCTCAAATAGATTGTGGGTAAAGACTGCAGGCATGTACTTGTTAAGAATTACAGATTCAAACAGTTGTAGTTTTGAAGATTCCATCGAAATCGCATTAAAAATGCTACCTGCTTTTTCATTAGGAAATGATACTAGCTTGTGCCAAAATGCTTACACCACAGTGTTTTTAAGCGGACCTCAAAATATGGCAAACTATAATTGGAATGTAGGTCAAGGTGGGCAAATAATTTCAGTTTGTAATGGCATGCCTGGTGCTATTTGCGACTATTCTATTCCTGCAGACAGCGTAATTATCTTAACTGTTACAGATAGTTCCGGATGTGTATTTTCTGACTCAATCCATTTTGGTGTGCTTCCAAAACCAATTATTGATTTAGGTGTAGATACGGCCATATGTGGAAACGAACCCTTCATTATTGATAAAAATTTGACTTCTCCACAGTTTAATTTCTTTTATTGGGATGATGGAACCACCGGACCATTAAGGAAATTAACTGACTATGGTAGCTATTGGGTAGAAGCTATAGATACAAATGGTTGTAGCAATACCGATACGCTAACCATTGATAGTTTATCCTATCCACTTTTTTCTCTTGGAAAAGACACGCTTCTGCCGCCATCACTTACAAGTTTTACCATAGGAGCAGGAATAAAAGCTCAAAGTTATCTGTGGCACAATGGAAAAACCGATTCTTCCATTACCTTACTATCGGGAAGTAATTTTCCTTTAGATGCTTGGTGTGAGGTAAATAACATCAACGGCTGCAGGTTTGCTGATACCCTTATGATTGATTGGTACCTGTGGAGCGTTAAAGAACAAAATAACTTTTTTGAAGAATTAATACTTTATCCCAATCCTTCAAATAATCGAATAATTGTTGAGTTAAATGATAAAATAAACGGTGCTCAAATCAATATTTTTGATTCAAATGGAAGATTGGTAATCTCAGAAAAAAACATTTCGGAAAATCAAAATTCAATAACCTTAGATTTTAAATTGCCAAGCGGAGTTTACTTAATAATTTTAGAAAATCAGCGAAAGGTTTATTCACAAAGGTTTACGGTTTATTGACATCCTTTTTTTGCAGGTAGGTATTTTGCTATTTTCGCACCCGATAAAAATGATATATGGATTTAAGTAAAATTCTTTCAATTGGTGGTAAACCGGGTTTGTACAAAGTTTTAGGTCAAACTCAGAATAACGGAATTATTGTAGAATCGTTAGCAGATAAAAAAAGATTTCCTGCTTATGCTACAAACAAAATTTCATCATTAGAAGATATTAGTATTTATACCGAAGAGGAAGATGTTCCCTTAAAAGATGTTTTTCAAAAAATGTATGAAAAACACAACGGAGAAAAATCTATAGATCCAAATGCGGGCGGTAATGAGTTAAGAAATTACTTCAAGGAGATTTTACCTGATTTTGATGAGGATAGAGTATATAATTCAGACATCAAAAAAGTAATAAAGTGGTATAATGACTTGTTAAAAGGTGGTATGCTTGCCGACTTCGCCAAAAAAGAAGAGAATAAGTCTGAAGAATCTGAAAAATCAGATGAACCCACAACCGAAAAGAAGCCTAAAGCTCCTGCTAAAAAGGCGGCTGCCAAAAAAGAAGATAAATCTGCAGAATAATTAAGAATTAACTTTTTATGGATCTTCCAAAAAGACCCGAAAGGTTCTATTTGCCTGATGATTTAAAAATCACAGCTTGGGCAGATATTGAATCTTTTTTGATTGAATTAGATGAAAGAAAGATCTCTAATGTCCAAGAGCTAAAAAAATGGCTTAAGGATGTAAGTGAAGTTGAAGCTGTTTTAGAAGAAGATCAAGCTTGGCGGTATATAAAAATGAGTATCAATACTTCCAATCAAGAATTGAGAGATGCTTATACCTTTTTTGTATCTGAAATTCAACCAAAACTTGCACCTTTTTCTCATAGGTTTGATGAAAAATTAGTTAATTCCCCATTCAAAAACGAATTAGGAAAAGATTTTGAAATTCCTCTAAAAAAAGCTCAAAAAAATATCGAGGTTTTTTGTGAGGAGAACATACCGTTAATCAGTAAACTTCAAAATAAGGCTCAAGAGTTTGGTGCCATAAATGGAGCTATGGAAGTTGAGGTAAATGGTGAAAATGTAACCATGCAAAAAGCCTCATCACTTCTAAAAGATACCAATAGCGCTTTTAGGAAAGAGGTTTTTGAAAAGATTGCTAGTGTACGATTAGAAAATGCAGATAAACTTGATAACCTTTTTGATAGTTTAATTAAAGATAGGCACCAATTAGCCTTAAATGCAGGTTTCCAAAACTATAGAGATTACATGTTTGCAGCAATGCAGCGTTTCGATTATGCTCCTGAAGACTGTTTCGAGTTTCACAAATCTGTAGAAGAAGAAATTGTTCCGTTAATAGAGCAATTGGCTGTTATACGAAAAGAAAAATTGGGAGTTGAATCGCTTAAACCTTATGATTTAGCGGTTGATCCGGAAAATCTTCCTCCATTAAAGCCCTTTGAGGGAGGTAAACAACTTGTAGAAAAAACGGTAAATGCTTTTAATCGATTAGATCCTTATTTTGGAGAGTGCATCTCAACCATGAATAAAATGGGGCATTTAGACCTTGAATCAAAAAAAGGAAAAGCACCCGGAGGATATAATTATCCATTATATGAAATAGGAGTTCCATTTATTTTTATGAATGCAGTTGGCACAGTAAGAGACCTTGTTACCATGGTGCACGAAGGTGGTCATGCCATACACTCTTTCTTATCTAGAGAGTTGCCACTTACTTCATTTAAATCTTTAACATCAGAGGTTGCTGAATTGGCAAGCATGAGCATGGAGTTAATTTCTCTAGATAAATGGGATGAGTTTTTTGAAGATGAAAAAGAATTGAAAAGAGCTCAAATTGAGCATCTCGAAGATGTACTTCAAACCTTACCTTGGATTGCCTTAATTGATAAATTTCAGCATTGGATTTATGAAAATCCCGAACATACAGCTACAGAGCGTAAAGCAAAATGGTTAGAGTTTCATAAAAGATTATCTCCAAAAACCGTAAGTTGGGAAGGTTATGAAGAACAGCGTGAAATAATGTGGCAAAAGCAATTGCACTTATTTGAAGTTCCGTTTTACTACATAGAATACGGAATGGCTCAATTAGGAGCAATAGCTATTTACAGAAACTATAAGAAAGACCCAAAAAAGGCAATTTCAAATTATAAAAATGCCTTAGCATTAGGTTATACAAAACCTATTGGAGAAATTTATGCCGAAGCAAATATTGAGTTTAACTTCTCAAAGCCTTATATAAAGGAGTTGGTAAGCTTCATTCAAAACGAGTTGAAACGCGCATAAATTCCTTATTTTCGTGGCAAATAAATTGAGATGAGATCACTCCTACTATTTACCACACTTTTTTTCTTTTCTATTATTGGTTTTGCTCAAGTTAATATTGGTTTAGGTCCTTTTCCAGACTTGTGCGAAAACGGTGGTACCTATACTTTAACCTCAGGAACTCCAACCGGCGGGTTGTATTCAGGCAATGGAGTTATAGGCTCAATATTCAATCCTGCTGCGGCAGGTGCAGGGTCACATGCCATTACCTATACTTATACAGATACTTCTGGTACATATGATACAACATTAAATATTATTGTAAACGCTGCGCCAAATGTTACGCTTGGTGCATTTCCAACTGTTTGTGAAGAAGGTAACCCTATAGGTTTAAATCAGGGGAGTCCAATTGGTGGTATATATAAAGGTCCGGGTATAATTTTTAATGCTGTGTTTTTTCCAGATTCAGTTGGTGTTGGGCTTTACACCATAAACTATGTTTATACAGATCCATTAACAGGTTGCGCAGATTCTGCCACTCAAAACTTAATTGTAAATCCAAAGCCAAACGTAAACCTAGTTGCGTTTTCACCTATTTGCAGCGATCAACAGGCTTTTAATCTAGTGGGTGGAACTCCAAACGGAGGAATTTACATCATTAATGGTATGGATACTGTTTCAAACTTCGATCCGCAAGTGTTTGGTGCAGATACACATGAGGTAAATTACCTCTTTACAGATGCAGTAGGCTGTTCAAGTTCAGCTATGCAGGATTTAATTATTAACGAAGTTCCAGATACACCTTTTGTTTTTCCATACGCACCTGATACTCTCTTATGTTCAGAGCCTGGAGATGTATTTGAATGGTTTAAGAATGATTCAATTGTTCCTCAAACAACAAGAAAAATTGCTGTGGCTAACCAAGATGGAGTATATAAAGTAAGGGTAACAAAAGCAGGATGTATTTCAGAAGTATCTGCGCCTTACACCTATGGTGAGCCATTTAGTGTTAAAGAATTAGGTTCAAATATTGAAATGAATGTGTTTCCTAATCCAAGTAATGGCGACGTAAGAATTATGTTTAGCGACATTAAAAATGCTAACCTAGAGGTTTTTGACATTGCAGGGAAACTTATTTTTAGCCAAAGTATTGCGAACGGGTTTGTTATAGAAGATGAGGTTTTACCAAAAGGAACCTATATTATTAAATTAACTTCTTCAACAAAAACAACTACTCAAAAGTTGATAAAACTTTAGTGAATAAACACTGAAATAAAAAGGCTTGTTGGAATAGTAATATTTACTACTTTTGCAAGCCATTTTAAAAGCATTAAATAATGTACGCAATTGTAGATATAGCAGGGCAGCAATTTAAAGTGCAGAAAGACCAACAAATTTTTGTACATCGTTTAGAGAATGCTGAAGGCGAAAAAGTTGCTTTCGATAAAGTACTTCTTGTTGATAACGATGGAAAAGTTGAGATTGGCGCCCCGGTTATTAAAGGTATGGCTGTAGAAGCCAAAGTTATTCGTCACCTTCAAGGCGATAAAGTTCAAGTATTCAAAAAGAAAAGAAGAAAAGGATACCAAAAGTCGAATGGTCACAGACAACAATTGTCTGAAATAGCCATCGAAGCAATAGGAAAAGCTAGCAGTACTGCAGCTAAAGCTAAACCTGCTGCAGAACCTAAAGAAGAAAAAGCTGCAACAGCTAAAAAGGCCGCTCCAAAGAAAACTGCAGAGACCAAAGAAGCTCCAAAAGCAGCAGTAAAAAAAGAAACTAAAACAGAGGAAAAATCATCTTCTAACGAATAAAAACTATAAGTTATGGCACATAAAAAAGGTGTAGGTAGTTCTAAAAACGGTAGAGAATCAGAAAGTAAACGTCTAGGAATAAAAATATTTGGAGGGCAAGAAGCTATTGCCGGTAATATTATTGTTCGTCAAAGAGGTACTAAACACAACCCAGGTAAAAATGTAGGTATTGGAAAAGATCATACATTATTTGCTTTGGTTGATGGAAAGGTGGTTTTTACCAAAAAAAGAGATAACAAATCATACGTTTCTGTTGAGCCTGCTCAAGAAGCTTAAGATTTCAGATTTTAATTAAATGAAAATCCCGAAATTCGGGATTTTTTTTTGTCTAAAACATAAACTTTATTCATGCTTCAAATCTCGTTTTTAAGAGAAAATTCAGAATTTGCCGTAGAGCGTTTAAAAGTTCGAGGCATAGATGCTGCAGCTGATATTGCTCATGCCCTAGAATTAGATAAAGCAGTAAGAGAAGCTAAAACAAACTTCGAGGCTCAAAAAGCAGAAGCTAATAAAATTGCTAAATCTATAGGTGAGCTTTTTAAAACAGGAAAGGCTGAGGAGGCAAACCAACTAAAGGCTAGGTCTTCTGAGTTAAAGGAATCTTCAAAGACATTGCAAGAGCAAATTGCTAATAACCAAGAAGCATTAGAAAAGCTGCTATACACACTTCCAAATTTGCCATCAAAGCAAGTTCCTTCAGGAACTAATGAAAATGATAACGAAGTGGTATTTGAATTTGGAGATATTCCTTATCAAAACCATAAAAAAGTTCCTCATTGGGAGATTGCTACTGCAAAAAACTTAATAGATTTTGAATTAGGCAACAAAGTTACCGGGGCAGGATTTCCTTTCTATAAAGGTTATGGGGCATTGTATCAAAGGGCTTTAATAAACTTCTTTTTAACTGAAGCCACAAAAGTAGGATATACAGAGTATCAAGCGCCATTGTTGGTTAATGAAGATTCAGGTTTTGGTACAGGGCAGTTACCCGATAAAGAAGGGCAGATGTACCATGTAACAGAAGATAATCTTTACTTAATTCCAACAGCAGAAGTTCCAATTACCAATATTTTCAGAAATAACATTTTAACAGAAATGGATCTTCCTATAAAATCAACAGGTTACACACCCTGTTTTAGAAGAGAAGCAGGTTCTTATGGTAAAGATGTTAGAGGGTTGAACCGATTACATCAGTTTGATAAGGTTGAAATTGTCCAAATTGCTCATCCTTCTAAATCGTATGAAATTTTAGAAGACATGCTTAGCCACTCAAAATTATTGCTAGAAAAACTTGGCTTAAAATATCGAGTGCTTAAACTTTGTGGAGGTGATCTTGGTTTTACTTCTGCATTAACTTATGATTTAGAAGTATATTCTGCAGCACAAGAAAAGTGGCTTGAGGTTAGCTCAGTATCTAATTTTGAAAACTTTCAAGCAAATAGATTAAAGTTGCGCTACAAAGATGCTGATGGAAATATTTCTTTATGTCATACACTAAATGGCAGCGCTTTGGCCTTACCAAGGGTATTAGCGGCTTTATTAGAAAATTATCAGTCTGAAGAAGGTATTCACATCCCAGAGGTTTTACAACCATTTATGGGAATTTCAATTATAAAGTAATGAGGTTTTTTATTTTTTGTGCTTCCGTAGTTCTTTCACTATCAATTGTTAGTTGCTCTAGTCCTGAAGAAAAAAAAATGGACAGGGTAGATAGTCTTTACAAAGTGGTTGAGGTTTTAGAAGACTCTATTGCCAAAGTAAGTTTAGCAAAGGTTGAAAGTATGATAGAGGAGAACCAAAGACTTATTGATAGAGTTCAAAATGAATATAAAGACACCATAGAGAAGGAAGAAATGTTCTTTTTTTACGACTTTAAAAGGTACCGAAAGTCCATTACTCAATTGAAACAAAATATTGAGTTTCAAACCGGCCAAATTGCATACACTAAAACGCAATTAGAAAATTTAAAAGAAGACATCAATAATGGATTAATAATTGATGAGCATTTTAAAAATTATTTTTCATCAGAGCAAGAAGCAGTAAATCGGTTAAAAGAAACCTCAAAAAGTATTAACCAATGGTATAGGGGTAGTTTTAAGCGTTACGATGAACTAAAAAAAGGAGTACATGAAATTCTTGAAAAAAAGGAGTAGTTTATTTCAATTTTTACTTTTTGTTGGCCTTGTGTTTTCAAGCTCCAAAGCATTTGCGCAACCTGTAACCGATCAGCAGTTAGCGGCATATTATTTTCAGGAAGAAGATTTTCAAAAAGCCGCCTTATACTACGAAAAGCTATATAATTCTTCCTACTCAGATTTTTATTACAACTATTATTTGCAGTGTTTATTTAGGTTAGAGGAGTTTAAAACTGCTAGAAAATTGGTAAAAAACCAATTAACTATTAACCCTAATAGTTTTAAGTACAAAGTAGATTTAGGGTTAGTTTACAAAAAAGAAGGAGATTTAAAAAAGGCCGAAAAAGAATTTGAGTCTATTATTAAAGATTTGCCTCCTGTTAGTTCTCAAATAATTGAATTGGCAAAAGCCTTTGAAGATATTGGCGAATACAATAAAGCCCTGCTTACCTTTAACGAAGGTGATAAACTATTAGGAGGAACTTATCCTTTTAACTTCGAAAAAGCTAAACTTTATGGCTCGCTTGGTAAGTATGAAGAAATGGTAAACGAATACCTTTCAATTCTTTTACTAAGCGAAAACTATTTGCAAACAATTCAAAATGAGTTGGCAAGGAATTTTGCTTTTGAAGAGGGTAGCGAGCAAAATAAATTACTTAAAGAAGGTTTGGTTAAACTCATCCAAAAGAATCCTAATAGACCTGTTTTTTCTGAATTGTTAATTTGGGTTTATACCCAAGAAGGAAATTACTATGGTGCCTTAGCCCAATCAAAAGCTTTAGATAAAAGGCTTAACGAGCAAGGAGAAAGGGTAATAGATATCGGAGTAATTGCTACTTCAAACAAACAATTTGATATTGCAATAGAAGCCTTTGAGTATATTATTGATAAAGGCCGAAAAAACATTTTTTATGCTGATGCCCGCATAAAACTTATGGGAGTTTTAAACAAACAACTATACAGCAATCCCAATTACTCTTCAGATGACCTTTTGCGCTTAAAGTCGGCTTATGAAAAAACATTAAATGAATTACCGCTAACTCAAAATACAGTAAAAGTTTATAGAGATTTTGCTCATCTCCAAGCCTTTTATCTCCAAAATCTAGATACTGCGAAAACCATCTTAAATCAATGCATTCAAAGTAGAAGTATCACAGAAAATGAAAAAGGGTTTTGTAAGTTAGAAATGGCAGATATTTTAATGGTTGAAGGGATGGTTTGGGATGCTAGCTTACTTTATTCACAAGTTGATAAGTCGTTTAAGTACGACCAATTAGGCGAGCAAGCTAAATTTAAAAATGCAAAAATGTCTTACTATGTAGGAGATTTTAGCTGGGCCAAAGCACAGCTTGATGTGCTTAAAGGAAGTACCTCGAAATTAATAGCAAATGATGCTATGGAGTTATCTTTATTAATTACCGATAACACAGGTTTAGATTCTATAGAAACACCATTACAAATGTTTGCCAGAGCTGATTTAAAGTTTTTCCAAAATCATAAACCAAGAGCACTAGCAATTTTAGATTCTATAAACTTAACCTATCCCGGGCATCCCTTAACTGATGAAATTCTTATGAAAAAGGCCGAAATTGCTTCAAAAGAAAAAGATTGGGACGGAGCAGTTGGTTTTTACCAAAAAGTAATTGAAAACCACACAGAAGATATAACTGCAGATGATGCACTTTTTAATTTAGGTAAACTATACGAGGGCCCTTTAAACGATAAGGAAAAGGCTATGCAAGCCTACCAAGACCTTATGATTAATTATTCGAATAGTATGTTTGTAATTGAAGCCCGAAAAAGGTTTAGAACTTTAAGAGGAGATAATTTAGCACCATGATTGTTTATAATGTTACAGTAAAAATTGATAATGAAGCTCATGACGAGTGGGTGAATTGGATGAAAACTGTCCACATTCCTGATGTTATGAAAACCGGATATTTTTTAAGTAACAGATTTGCCAAAATTTTGGTAGATGACCCTGATGGCGTAAATTATTCTATTCAATACACCTGTGCCAATATGGAAGATCTTCAAGAGTATCAAGAAAGACATGCTCAAACATTGCAGGCAGAACATACTGAAAGGTACAAGGATAAGTTTGTAGCTTTTAGAACCTTATTAGAAATTGTAGATGAGCGTTAGACCCAAAAAACACTTTGGGCAGCACTTTCTGACCAATCAAGGTATTGTTCAGAAAATAATAGAAGAAGTTAAAAAACAACAATTACCGATACTAGAAGTAGGCCCCGGCGCCGGAGTTCTAACTAAACACCTTGCAAACCTGCCAAAATTTAAATGCGTTGAGATTGATACCGAATCGCAAGAGCACCTTTTGGCTTCAGGAATAATTAATGAAAAACAATTAATAAAAGGTGATTTTTTAAACCTACCTTTAAATGAGGTTTTTGATGGAGAATCCTTTTTGCTGCTCGGAAATTTTCCTTATAATATTTCTACCCAAATAGTTTTTAAAATGCTCGAATACAGAGCATACATCCCCACAATGATAGGAATGTTCCAAAAAGAGGTTGCAGATAGAATTTGTTCTTCTAATGGAAGTAAGCAATATGGGATTTTAAGCGTTCTAGGCCAATCTTATTATCAAACCTCTTTGTTAACTCATGTTGAACCCGGTTCATTTAACCCTCCGCCCAAGGTGCGTTCTTCAGTTATTGTACTTCAAAAATTAAATGATGGATTTGAAAATTATCATCAATTAAAAAGCCTCGTAAAGCTCGCGTTTAATCAACGGCGTAAAACCCTAAAAAACTCGCTGAAAGCAGATGTTGATATTTCTCCCATCGAAAATTCAAGGTATTTGACCCTAAGGCCCGAGCAACTCTCTGTAAAAGATTTTCAAGACTTAACCATTGCTTTAAATGCCTCATAAGAGAAATATTACATTTGCCCCGCAAGTTTGGAGCAATGCAATTTCAACTCACTAAAGAATTTATAGAAAACCTCAGAGAATCCTTAGATAATAGGTCTGAAGAGCAGGTTTTAAACCTAATAGGTGAATTGCATGCTGCAGATGTTGCTGAAATTGTTGAGGAGCTTGAGGTAGAAGAAGCAAAAGTTTTATATTCATACCTTTCTGCAGAAAAAGCTTCTGAGGTGCTTATTAACATCGATGAAGATATTAGAGATAAGCACATTGCTTCATTTACCTCTAAAGAAATTGCAGAAATTTTTATTGAAAACCTTGAATCTGATGATGCCGCTGATGTAATCTCGGTATTACCCGAACGCGAAAGAGAAGAGGTTATTTCAAATATCGAAAACCTTGAACAAGCGGAAGATATAGTTGACCTGCTCTCATTTGATGAAGGAACTGCAGGGGCTTTAATGGGAAAGGAATTAGTTCAGGTAAACGAGAATTGGAGCATAAAGCAATGCATAAGAGAAATGCGTAAACAGGCCGAAACTGTAGATAATATTTACACTGTTTACGTAGTAGATGATCACGAAAAGCTTTTAGGAAAACTATCACTAAAAAAACTACTTACCGCTGCAGCAGGTAAAAAAATTGCCGATTTATATGATGTTGGATTAAAATCTTGCCAAACATATACATCTTCAGAGGAAGTGGCAAACATGATGGAAAAATATGACCTAGTTGCCCTTCCCGTTTTAGATGAGCTAGGAAGGCTTGTAGGTAGAATTACCATTGATGATGTTGTAGATGTAATAAAAGAAGAGGCGGATAAAGATTACTCTATGGCCTCAGGTTTATCTGAAACTGTAGAGTCAACAGATAATATTTGGGTGCTTACCCGTGCAAGGTTGCCATGGTTGGTTTTAGGTTTGTTAGGAGGAGTTTTAGGCGCTAGGGTTATCGGAATTTACGAGCACGATTTAAAGATAATGCCCGAAATGGCCTTTTTTATTCCCCTTATTGCAGCCATGGGTGGCAATGTTGGAGTTCAATCCTCGGCCATTATTGTTCAAGGTTTGGCTAATAATTCTTTGGGTTTTGGAGGGATTTTTCAGAAGCTAGGTAAAGAGTTTTCTGTTGCTCTATTGAATGGATTTGTCTGTGCACTTCTAATATTGGTTTATAATTTAATATCGTCTGATTCATTGATTTTAAGTTATACAGTTAGTATTTCTCTATTTTCTGTAATCATTTTTGCCGCTCTTTTTGGAACGCTAGTACCTTTATTATTAGATAAATACAAGGTTGACCCTGCCCTTGCTACAGGCCCATTTATTACCACAGTTAACGATATTCTAGGGCTGTTCATTTATTTCTTGGTAGGAAGAATGTTTTACGTCTAATTTTTTATCAACATTTTAAATTCCACAGACGTTTTGTCTATATTTGTTAGGAATCTTCATTGAAAATGGCAAAAACAACCGAAGAAAAAAACATTAAAAAATCTCACATTCACTTGCTTTTGCAGTTGGCTAGGGCTGATGACAGAATGCATATAAATGAAGACAAATTTATGCGTCAAGTTGCCAAGCGAATTGGTTTGTCTGATACAGAATTTGATGAGGTTAAGTTTTATCCGGAAAGATTCGAGTTCACGATTCCAAAAACAGAAAAAGAAAGATTTAGGTGTTTTGTAGATTTGCTGAACCTAATGAAGGTTGACGAAGATATTGCCAAAGAAGAAATTGATTTTGTAAAGCGAATTGGCTTAATCTTAGGTATCAACATTCCCCTTACTGAAGATTTAATTGCATTGATGGAGAAATTCATTGGTATTGAAGTTCCATACGATGTAATCGAAGAAGCAGCAAAAAAATACAATAACTAATCTCCATTTTTTATCTTGAAAATCTACTTTGTAGATACTGTGCATCCAATTCTTTGGGAGCAACTTAGCAAAAACAGTTTTTATTGTGTTGATGCAACAAATCTTTCAAAAACTTCAATTCTCGAAATAGGTAATGAAGTAGAAGGACTTGTAATACGTTCAAGGTTTACCTTAGATGTTAGTACACTAATAAAATTCCCAAATCTTAAATTCATAGCTCGGTCAGGTTCCGGTTTAGAAAATATTGATGTAGAATATTGCACTAAAAAGGATATTAAAGTTTTTAACTCTCCTGAAGGCAACAGAACGGCTGTTGCTGAGCATGCAATAGGTATGTTGCTTAGTTTATTCAATAATTTAAAAAGGGGAGATGAAGAGGTTAAATCAGGTATTTGGAAAAGGGAAGAAAATAGAGGGATTGAAATAGAAGGCAAAACAATAGGAATAGTTGGCTTCGGAAATACAGGAGAAGCTTTAGCAAAAAGATTACAAGGTTTTGATTGTACCATTTTAGCTTATGATAAGTACAAAACAGGTTTTGAAAACAACTATGTAAATCAGTGCACCTTATCAAAAATTAAGCAGCAAGCCGATGTGTTAAGCTTTCATGT